>JAZUHS010000091.1:0-13683 GCA_045641845.1 Bulleidia sp.
GGCTATATTCTGCAGAAGCCTAAGAAGAAAGCAAAGTAAGGAGGTTCTGAATGCCTGATCTTGTAAAACCTACATTTGAAGAGATGACATATCGTCAGAAGCTTCTTCGCAATACAAGAACTATGAACTTCAATCATGAAACGATTGCTTTCCCGCGTGAGGAATGGCAGAAGTTTCTTGATGAAGTTGTAGATAATAAGTATTACTTCTATCGCTTTATCTACTGCAACGGATGCAATGACTTCAGAGGCATTGCTCTGTACAGATATGATGAAAAGAATGACTGCTACTTCTGTCATGTCACTGTGCAGGCAGATGCCAGACGTGAAGGCTATGGTACTTCTTCACTTGCACTTCTTGAAAAAGAAGCATTGAAAAACGGCATTCATACTCTTTATGCATCTGTATTTGAAGACAATGAAGAAGGCTGCAGGTTTGCACTGAAGCACGGCTACCTGTTTGACCGTATCGAAAACGGTCTGAACATCTACCGCAAGAGCCTGGTGCAGTGAAGACTTCGGTCTTCTTTTTTTCACAGGAGGAAAAAGAAAAATGAAATCAATCAAAGGAAATACATATACTGCGGATGTCAGATGTTCCCACTGCCGCAAGAACAGCAGATTCGTCATGCATACACTGATGGATACAAAGGAATCTCCTAATACCATGGCAGAAGTCATGAGCGGTGAAGCATTCCGTCATGTATGCCCGCATTGTGGAAATGTAATGAATCTGGCTTATACATGTCTTTATCATGATGGTGATGCAAAGCTTCTGATCGGCTGTGCCGATACACAGAGAGACTACATGGAACTTAAGACGCAGCTGTCCGGTCATACAGACAATTCCAGACTGTCCCGTGCCATTAACGGCTGGCTGGATATCTGTACGGTACGCCTGGTCAGAGATCCGGGCGAACTGCAGGAAAAGGTTCTGATCAATGCCCTGCAGCTGGATGATCGTATCATTGAAATTGCCAAGATCATCGCTCCTGCCGATGCGAAGTTTGAATGTGACTATGCTTACTTCAATACAGATGAAAACGGTGAATATGTCATTATTGCCCTGGGCAGAGACAGTGAAAAAGAAATTCCTTTCACTAAGGAACAGTACGGACGTATCGTGGAAATGGTTCAGGATCGTCTGCCGGAAGAAACACTTGTTGTCGACCGCGAGTGGGCTATGAATTTTCTGCAGGCACAGGACTGAGTTATGGAAATCAGTGAATACCAGCAGCTTGCATTAAGAACACTGAACCGCGATAACACAAAAGAACGGCTCCTTGAAATCGGCGTCATGGGTTTATGCGGTGAAGCAGGGGAAGTAATCGATATTGTCAAGAAACATATCGCACAGGGCCACGAACTCGATCGGGAACATCTGATTGATGAACTCGGTGATGTTGCATGGTATCTTGCGGAAACAGCATATGCGCTGGATATTGATCTGGATGAAGTACTTTCCAGAAATATTGCCAAACTGAAGAAGCGCTACCCGCAGGGGTTTGATGCAGAACGTTCAATCAACAGAACAGAATAAGGAAAGGGGCATAGGATGGGATACAGAGAGAAACTGATTGATATCTTCAAAGATACACAGTATCAATGCATGAATGATGCTGATCTCATCAGCTCCATTCATCATTCCCTTGCCAGACGTGAGATCATCCTTAAAACACAGCAGCTTCCTGATGTTACAGCACGTTACAGCCAACCTGCAGAAATCACAGTGGAAGCAGGACGTACCTTTGCCGGTGCTGAAAAGCGTATCAAAGACGGAAAAACAGCCGTACTCAACTTTGCCAGCTGGCGCAATCCTGGCGGCGGTGTTGTAAACGGATCTTCTGCACAGGAGGAGTGTCTCTGCCGGTGTTCCACACTGTACTTCACACTGAACGAGAAGCAGGCTCTGGAAGAGTTCTATGTTCCGCATAGAATGCACAGGCAGCCTTTCTACAATGATGACATCATCTACTGTCCGGAGATCACTGTCTTCAAAAGTGATGAAACCCTGCCGAAGGTGCTTGCATCAGAACAGAGATATAACGTTGATGTCATTACCTGCGCTGCCCCGAATATGAATTCGGCAATGCAGTCCGTCACAGTTGAACCTGATGAACTGCATGATATCTTTGTCAGACGTACAGAACGCATCCTGCATACATCAGCTCTGCATCAGATCGATCATCTGATTCTCGGTGCCTTTGGCTGCGGTGCCTTCGGCAATGATCCGTATCTTGTCGCAGATGCAATGAAGGAAGCATGCAGGAAGTATGCATACAGTTTCAAAAGCATTGTCTTTGTCATCTATGCCAGAACAGAGATGGATCAGAATCTCTGTGCATTCAGAGAAGTGATCAATGGTTAAGCAAAAGGCTCGTTCACAACGAGCCTTTAATATTAGAGAATTCTGATTTCACAGCTGTTATACAGACTGTAGATATAAACAGAACACTGATGATCCGGATACAGTGCACGAACTGCCTTTGCATAGGCCATCAGCTGCACTGTATAAGCTTCTTTCAGCTGTTCCACAGTCTTTCTGTCTGTTTTGTAGTCAATGATGACTGTTTCCGTATCATTGACGGCAAGATAGTCGATCGTACCATGCAGACGAATCGTTTCATCTTCATAGTAGAAAGGATGTTCCGGATATACAGTCATCTTTTTTGTATACTGACGGATCGGTGTACTGTCAAACAGCATCAGACGTTCACATTCACTCTCATTAAGATCCGGCAGCAGGGAATGAATCAGCTCAATTGACCATTCTGTATACGGTGCCATGGTTTCCATTGCTTCATGCATCTTTGTACCGTAGCTTGCTCCGCCTTCATTTGCATCAAGATCCGGCAGGATAAAGGACATGTCTTCACCTTCATAGGAACTTGGTGTTCTGCTTTCAGGCAGAAGCTTCTTCTCATTGAGTCTAGCAAGAGGCAAAGCAGCTTTCTCTGTCTTCTCTGACTGAATAAGAGGAGTTGTCATGTCATATGTGACTTCCAGGAGGCCGTTTTCCGTAATACCGGCTTCATGATCCATCGCAGCGGTAATCAGTCCTGTCATGCCGGTTCTTAAGCGCAGGAAGGTCGGAGTAATGTTTTGACGGGGAACCGCATTGTTATCGACATCAACGATATACAGATGCTTCACAGCACGGGTTGCGGCGACATAGAAGACACGGATGTATTCCGCCAGTTCTTCGATTTCATTCCTGTACTCCATTGCCAGTCTCTGCATTGTCGGCATGATCGAACGGCGCTTTGTATCATTGTCATTGAAGGCAATCATCAATGTATCATCCGTCATCAGATCACCTGATGCACTCATGCTTCTTTCACTGCCGGTACCCCACAGGAATACATAAGGGTATTCAAGACCCTTGGAGCCATGAATGGTAACCGTTCTGACCAGATCATCATCCCTGCCGGCAACGGAAGCCTGTGAGGACTTTTCATCTTCGCCAAGCTCGATCTGTGAAAGCAGGGAATGAATGTCTTCATTCTGAAGGGATGCGCAAAGATCAGAGTAGTAGTCAAAGTTGGCACGGTCCTGTAAAGACAGAGCTTCATAGAAGCAGAAATCTTCACGTACAGGCATGACTGCCAGCTTCTGCAGCATCGCCATGACACCGCTGTTTCTGAGAATCTGATGAAGCTGATCAATCACTTCAAATACTTCCGGGTGATAGAAGGCAGTGCAGTCTGACAAGCTGTGAGACTTCTGGGCAGGGTCCTTTCGGGAAGAAAGAATCATCTGGGCAATCTCTTCATCGCTGAAGCCGAACATCTCACTGTGCAGAACTGTCATCAAAGCAACCTGATCTCTCTTTGAAAGCATGCACTGATACAGAGCTTTGATCAGAAGACACATATCGCTCTTAAAGAAACCATCACGCAGATCCGCATCCGCAGGAATTCCGGCAGCTTCAAGCATACGTGTAATGACAATCTGGTCACCATGGGAGCGGGTCAGAATCGCAAAGTCACGATAGTGCAGATCCGGATTCTCAAACATCAGAATATGAATCTGATTGGCAATCCATCTCGCTTTCATATCTTTGACAATTGAGCCGGGAAGCTTTTTATCGGATCCTGTGGCAATCAGGGAAAGATGCACATGCGGTGCATCATCACTGATCTGACGGTCTGTACCGATCGTGACGGTATCTTCTTCACCATAGCTTTGAGGAATACGGCTGACATTCATCAGTCGGGAAAAAAGCAGATTGGTAAAAGCAATGATCTTCTGATCGGAACGATAGTTCTTCAGCATGCGGATCACGGTATTGTTTTCTTCATCCTTTAAAAGGTTACGAAACATATCCGGCTTAGCCTGGCGGAAACGGTAGATCGACTGTTTTACATCGCCAACGCGGAAGATCGGAGCATTGCCTGCAACCTTACGCAGAATCGCATCCTGCAGGATACTGGTATCCTGGAATTCATCGATCATGATTTCATCAAAAGCATGAACAATCTCATCAATGCAGGAGACATCATTGCTGTTAAGAATCTGCAGGGCATAGCGTTCCATGTCCGCAAAGTCAATGCAGGCATCCTTCATCTTGTTTTCTTCTGCCTTCTTCTGTGTATTCAGGGCAAGAGAAAGCAGGAAGCGTGCTCTCTTTGCATTTGTACGGCTGTTTGCCATCAGATCATGAACAGAGAAGGAATCGGAAAGAAGAACGTCCATCTGCCTGTTCATCAGCTCACGCTTAGCCGCCAGTGCATCATGTTTCGGTTTAAGATTTTTGATTTCAGCCAGTCTGATTAATCCTCTGCGATATTCTTCATAGCTTTCCATACCATCTTCAAGGCAGGAAAGACAGTCCTTTGCCTGATAGAGCATCTTTGCATAGGTTGCTTCCATGGAAGGATATTCCTTATGTGCAAGATCCGCCATATCCTTCAGAAGTGCACACATGCTTTCACAGGAAACCTGCAGGGATTCCAGGAAAACAGAAGTGACTGCTTCGGGGATATCATTTACATCATCGGAATCCGGATAAACTTCCTGTGCCTTTGCATACCACTGCATCGGATCTTCTGCGCAGTATGACTGCAGGATGATCCTGCGTACCATGGCATAGACACGGTCGTAGTCTTCCGAACGCATGGCAAAGGCCGCAAAGAAATCCGCGGCATTTTCCTTTTCGGTTTCAATCATCTTTGTCAGTACTTCCTCAAAGGCCAGACGGAAATACAGTTCATTCTCCGGTTCACTGAGAACATGAGAACTGCAGGCAGGATTCAGTCCGGCTGCACTGCCATAGCGCCGGATGAGATTGAGACAGAAGGAGTCGATGGTAGTGATATAGGCAGCGCTCAATGCAGAAATCTGACTTTCAAGATACTTTCTTTCTTCTTCATCAGTGCTCTTGGCAAGAAGTTCATGAAGACGCTGGGAAAGACGGTTCTTCATTTCCTGAGCTGCAGCTTCGGTAAAGGTTAAGGCCAGAATACGGTTGATCGGAACCCGATCTTCAATGCATCGCTTCAGAATACGCGTAACAAGTACACGGGTTTTACCGGCACCGGCAGAAGCAGATACCAGAATATTTCTGCCTGTATCAGCCATGACTGCTTTACGCTGTGTATCATCGCATTTTCTGATATCCTCGATCATTTCTTCTTCTCCTTTCCGACTGTATGTGCACTCAGTTTTCCGGCAATCGGTGCAGGTTTGCGCACTTCACCATGGAAGCGGCAGATGCCTTTGTAATCGCAGAATGTACATGCTCCTTCCACAGGGGCAATCTCAATACCTTCGGGGCTCTTTCTGTCTTCTGCCATAACAGCCTCCGCATTACCGGCCAGCATATCGGAGAAGTAGTTATAGATTTCCTTCATGCAGGATCTGATTTCTGCGACATCATAGACTTTGTTCAAAGAGCTGATCAGCTCTCCGGATCCATCGAGAAGATTTCCGTTTTCCGTAAATGTCCATCCGCTTAAGGAACGTTCGTGCACATAATCGGCGGAAACGGTTTCTTCATTTCTCGCATTTGCCTGTGCTGCTGCAAAGCTGCGGCGATTGACCTTGAATGCAGATGTATGCTCTGCCATTGTATCCTGCATGGAGAAGTAGTAGGCTCCGCCCGGTACCAGCTTTTCAGGATCCAGTCCGGTAACTCCATCCAGTACGGCAAGCAGATAGCTTAATAACTGCAGCTGCAGACCTTCCGTGACTTTCGAAGGACTGAGTGCCTTTGCGGAAGACTTATAGTCAATGATTGCCATCAGTCCTGTTTCCGGATCAAGATCCACACGGTCAACAGTACCGTTGAGACGTACATGATCACTGACCGGATATCTTTTAAATTCAGCCTCGGGACGATAGGGACGCAGTTTTGTGCTGCCACTGAACTGACGCAGAATGTCGGAAGAGGCATAGATGCCTTCAACCAGACGGTCTTCGGAGAATCTCAGCATTGTCTCGTGTCCGGGATCACAGAGGATCAAAGCATCAAAACAGGGACGGATTGCTTTGCGGATCGAATCTCTGGTTAAAGACTGTGCATAGTTTTCATGATGCTCGATCATTGCTTTTTCCATAACGGCATGCTGGAGCGTACCGATGGTTGCGGCATCCAGAGAAGGCATCTGAATATTGCGTACATATAAACCGCTGGAAAGGAAACCGCGGTAGGGACAGCTGAACCATGCTTCAATGGAAGATACGGAACCGCTGACATATTCCCCATCTGCATCTTTGCGATAGAAAAGATCCTTCAGTGTTTCCGGCTTCAGCTTTGCCTCATCAAAGCTGTAATGATCATTTTCAATGAATATCCAGGGCATATCCTCTGCCTGCACACTGACTTCAAAGGCGGGCAGTACCTGTCTTCCGGAATATTCATTTGTGTAATAGCTGTATACCAGTTCGTCTGTGCAGGAATGTTCAAGCCATGATAGTTCGCTCATGTAAAGATTCTGACGGTCCTGCAGCGAAGGATAGCCATTGACTCTTTTCAGCAGAGCTTCGGAGAAGATACCTTCCTGTGCACTGAAACCGGGATAGTTTCTGCCGGAACAGCCAAGCACATAGGTTCTCTTTCGTGCAGTCACAGGATGACGAAGATCGGTTACTGTACAGAAATCAGTTGTATAGCTGAAAGAGGATACTGTCTCTTTTTCCATCAGCTGCAGTACGAATTCAACATCTTCAGGTGATTTAATCTCAGAAAGCACACTGCGCAGTATCTCAGTGATTTCATAACCGCATTTCTGCTCGTTTCTGTCACTCAGCAGTCTGCTGTTACGGATCAGTGCATAGCCGTTCTTCAGTGCTGTTACAGGATCATCTGTGATGAGAGCATGGAATTCATCGGCACAGGCATCAAACCACTGCATGCATTCTTTATCCATGCGGGCGATATAAAGAACATCATCATTGCGCTTGACGGAATCATCCTTGCGTCCGGATGCTTCAGCCATGGACTTTTCATATCTTTCTGCAATCGGCTGATAGGAAAGATCATCTTTCAGAACTTTCAAAAGCCAGGCATATGCTTCATCACTTAATTCACTGCTGAAAGCATTGCGGCTGATCAGAGCAAGCAGATGCTCGGCATCAGGCTGCAGGGCAAAACGTGCAGCAGCGCAGAAGATTGCATTCAGCTGAACTTTTACTGTATCAATGACACAGGCAAAAGGAATATGGTAGCGTTCAAATACCTGCTTTACGATCGGCAGCTGCTTGATCGGGGAAGCAAGAATGACATTGCAGTCTTCATCATTTCTGACGATGTCCTGCGCCACTGCTTCGATTTCACGACGCAGTGATGATGCATGACGAAGCTTGACTGCCAAAGGCTTTTCAGGAAGCGGAAGCGTCGCCATACCGCTTTCCTTCATCTTTTCAAGATACAGACTATGGGCTAAAGAAGGAGGCATCTGCGGTGTCAGAACAAGGTCCTGATCCTGCAGAACTGTCAGCAGAGGATCTTCTGTATTCTCTTCAGCACCAAGACATTCCAGTGCAATTGCAGTCAGAGTACGCAGCTGCTTTTCACGAGGATTATCTGCAGGCAAAGCCTTTGCGTTCAGCTGCAGCGAACTGAGCTCACGGGCGAAGGAAAGAATCTCACGGAAAAAGGAAGGGTATGCAAACATTGCCGCAAACAGATCGAACTCATCCTTACGTAAAGAAACGATATGCTGAAAATGCAGAAGGGCAGGGATTTCATCATTGCATGCATGCGGAAACAGACGGACAAGGCTGACGGAAGTCGCACCTGACAGTCCGCAGCTGTGATATTCATGCATGATCATTTCGCTCATATAGGGAGCACAGACGTATTTTTTCATAACAGATATTATAAATGAGAAATCAGTATCATGCGAATGAATGAGAGATTTAATGTAAGCGCTTTTAGTGCTACAATCGGAAAAGAGGTGATTAATTATGAGTGAAAACATTGTGCTTGAAGCCAAGCATATGAAGAAGATTTACAACTATCGTACAGATAATGAATTCGAAGCCCTGCATGACATTTCCTTCCAGGTACATGAGGGTGAATTTATTGCAATCATGGGACCTTCCGGAAGCGGCAAGTCCACATTCATCAACAACATCAGTACCATCGACCTTCCTACAGGCGGAAGAGTATATATCAACGGTGCGGAAGTCAGAAGCATGAGTGCAAATCAGATCGGCCGTTTCCGCTATCACAATCTCGGCTTTATCTTCCAGGACTTCAACCTTCTGGATACACATACAATGTTTGAAAACATTGCCCTGCCGTTATCACTTGCCCATGTAAATCCGGAAGAGATCAAGAAGAGAGTAGATGTACTGGCACAGAACATGGACATTACACATCTTTTGCATAAGTATCCGAACGAATGCTCCGGCGGTCAGAGACAGAGAGCTGCGATCTGCAGAGCACTGGTCAATAATCCGAGAATCATCGTAGCGGATGAACCTACAGGTAATCTGGACAGTGCAAACTCCAGCGAACTGATGAAGATTCTGGAAAAGCTGAACAAGGATGAAGGTGTCACAATTGTCATGGTAACACATGATGCCTTAGTAGCTTCCTACAGCGGCAGACTGCTGTACATCAAGGATGGCTCTATCGATAAGACACTGGATCGTGCAGATATGGACCAGGATACATATTTCAAGAAGATCGTTGAAATCAATTCTGAAGAAAGCAGAAGGGCAATTGCACAATGATTATCAAGGACGCGTTACGTTCGCTGAAGAATAATCTGAGCCGTGCTTTCTTCTACTGGCTGACGTTTGTTCTGACTTCAGCGTTTATCTTCCTGTTCTTCAACATCTCCATGGGTGAAGAACTGGGTGTTACATTCGTATATTCCCATGATGACCTGGCAACGACGGTTACGATCTTTGTTGTCATCATCTGCAGTATTGATATCTTCTTTGCCAATGACTTCTTTGTCAAAAACAAAGCCAAGGATCTTGCTGTAAGACTTGTCTGCGGTGCGACATATCTGCAGCTGGCAGGGTATCTCTTGATCCAGACCTTCCTGCTTTTGGCAGTCGCAGTACCGGTAGGTGTCATTCTTTCCCTGCTGGCGATTCCTTTCATGAACATGTGGCTGGCGGCGAATTCGTATATGCTTACGATCGGTGTGCATTTCAATGCGGTCGTCGTTACCATCATCGTGCTTGTCTTTGTTATTTTCTGGACAACCATTCTGAACCTGAGCTTTGCTTACAGAAATGCTGCAAGCATGATGCTTAACAGCGGTACCATGCTCAAGCTCAACGGCGGTTCCTTCTTCATGAAGATGCCGACCGTCATGGGCAATGTAAAGAAGGTCGGATCCATTGTAATGTTTGTGGCACCGTTATTGATCCTGTGGCTGAACTGGAACATGATCTCCATTCTCGCTGTCATCGGTATGGTCGGTCTCAACAGCATGATCAAGCAGGTACTGATTCCGTTAAGCTATGAACTGATTGATAACAGGAAGCTGGATCATCCGGATCTTGTCGCATATATGGGCTTTTTAAGAAGTGACCTGCAGAATATGAAGCTGAACCTGATGCTTCATATTGTCTCTGTTGTCATCCTGATTTCCCTGCTTGTCACGGTGAATGAGAGCGGTCTTGAAATGATGCTGGTGATGCTGTCCTATGTTGTTCTTAACATCCTGCAGGCCATGTGCGTTATGTTCCGCTTCTCTACAGAAACAGTTGTACGACGCAAGTTCTTCATGACATTGGCGCAGATCGGCTTCCTGCCGGAACAGCTGGTCGGTATTGTCCGCAAGGAAGTAGGTACATTCTATGGCTTTGCGATGATTACTGCTTTACTGTATCTGGTGGATATTTTCCTGGTTCTTGCTAAGGAGGGGATTGCTCTTGCCGGTATGGCACCGGCATTGCTTGCATTATTCATTGTGCCGATGGTTGTCTGCGGCTTCTTCAGCTACCGCTACTATCTGCGTATTGTCAGAAGTGCGTGGGAAGATAACGAAAGATAAATACATTCTCAGACTGGGGCCGGTGCTTCAGTCTTTCTTTCTGCCTGCAGGGATTTCCTGTATAATGCTTAAGACATCTTCTGCAGGAAACTTTGTCACATAATGGCTGAAAAAAGCATCTAACTGATGACAGCTGCACAAAGCGACTGCAAGAGGTGCGTGAATGGAGTCTGTAATGTCAATATTTGGAATCGGTGAGCGTTCCTTAAGTAAGGAATGGTTTGCTGAGAATATCAGAAAATATGAATCAAATATGTATGGTCTGGCCATGACGATGATGAAGAATCCGGATGACTCTGCCGATGCCGTTCAGAATGCGATTGTTATTGCTTATTCGCAGCTGAACAAATTGCGCAATCCAGATCGTTTCAAAGCATGGATTCTGCAGATTCTTGTCAATGAGTGCAGGAAGATGCTGAGAAGCAGAAACGATACGGACAGTGATGAGGAACTGGAGAAGATGCCGGCATACACATCAGATGATCTTTCGATGGAAACAAAGATGACGCTGAATGATGCTGTGATGCATCTGAGTGAACCGTACAGAACGGTAATCCGTCTGTTCTACTATGAAGATATGTCAATCAAAGAGATAGAACAGATTACGGGAAGCAGTTCCGCAGCTGTGCGCAAACAGCTGCAGAGAGGCAGAGAAATGCTGAAGGATCAGCTTGGAAAGGATGGCATCTGATGGACCGCTTTGATGAAGAGATGAAGAAGCTGGCGAAGGAAGAAATGCGTCAGAGTGCAGTACCGCCGCAGCTTAGAAAAGATATTGAAATACTGCTTGATAACCTGCCGGAAAGAGAAGAAAAAGCACCATGGTATGTCATGTACCGCCGTTATGCACCGATCGCTGCTGTATTTGCGGCTGCACTGATTATCCTGCCGCTGATTTCCCGTAACAGAGATGCTCTGGTTGCGGATATGCACGGTGCGGTTCCTGCGAAAAGCATAGTCTTTGAAGAAGTGATGCCGGAGAAGCTGAACCTTTCCGCTGAGATTGCAGGACAGTCAGAGATTGTCTTTGCAAATGAGGAATGGGCAATGCTGGAAACAGAAGAGGGCATGCTCTGCTATTGTCTGAGCACGGAAGAAGCAGTAACTGTGGAACAGCTGTTTGAAGCTGTACCGGAAGGAATTGCCGGTTTTGAAATCAATGAAGCCGGGGAACTGGTTGTCATTGATTCTGATGGAAACAGAAGCACAGCGGATGAAGAAATGCTGAAGAAAGTCAGAGAGGAATACCGTCAGACATTCAGGCATTGAAATATCATTGAAATACGGCATAATACATAGCGGATGTTCATTTGCAGGACATCCGCTTTATTTGATGTAAGATATACATGCAATGAGGTAACTATCATGACAGAAATCAGAGAATTAACAGACTACTGCCTGTCCTGTCCCAAGCCTAAGTGTGAAACAGGCTGTCCGACAGGAAATCATATCCGTGACTTTATCAAGGCTCTCAAGGAAGACAATCTTGCCCAGGCAGGTGAAATCCTGTATGCAGTCAATCCGTTTCCGGAACTGACCAGCCGTCTTTGCGACTGTGCAAGACAATGTCAGGGAAACTGCGTACGCGGTATCCGTTCCAATCCTGTCAGCATCCAGATGATTGAACGCTATATCAGTGACAATACTGAACGTACACTTAACGCCGGTGAACCCTGCGGCAAGAAAGTGGCTCTGATCGGTGCCGGTCCTGCCAATCTTGCGGCAGCTCGCGATCTGATCACAGCAGGTGTACAGGTAACCGTATTTGAAAAGCTGGATCGTGCCGGTGGTGCGGTATATTCCGGTATTCCTTCCTATCGTTTCGATAAGACTTATGTAGATCAGATCGCTGAGGAACTGACGGCAGCCGGTGCAGAATTCAGATACTGCACGGAAGTCGGCAGGGACATCAGTTTTGCTGAAATCAGAGAGAATTATGATGCGGTAATTGTCTCTGTCGGTGCACAGGTGGAAAACACATATGGGCTGTCCGGTGAGGGTTGTGAAGCGGGTCTTTCTCTTCTGTATAACCTGAATGTACTGGGCAAGCATGAAGAATATAAGGCAAAGTACAAAGGTGCTGTTGTCTGGGGCGGCGGCAATGTGGCCATGGACTGTGCAAGAAGCCTTGTACGAATTCTCGATGAAGTGACTGTCATCTACCGCCGTACGGAAAAGGAAATGCCTGCAAGCGCAGATGAAATCGAAGATGCAAAGAAGGAAGGCGTTAAGTTTGCATTCCTGGAAAATATCAAGGAACTGCGTCATGACGAACAGGGCAGAGTTGTCGGTGCCCACTGCATCCGCATGCATTTAGGTGAACCTGATGCTTCCGGACGTGCCCGTCCGATCGAAACAGAAGGCAGCGACTATGAGATTCCCTGTGAACTGGTTGTGCCTGCAATCGGTCAGAAGGTAAGCTTCAGGTCTCTTGATCCGGAAATGACACTGCTCAATGACGGCACGCATATGACAAATATTGCCGGTGTATATGTATCCGGTGATGCTTTCTTAGGACCTAAGACAGTAGCAGCAGCCATTAAAGATGGCAGAAGCGCAGCTGCTGAAGTTCTGAAAAAACTGTAATTTCCATAGAAATGCGACAAAAAAGGAGTCTTGTACATAAAGCAGGACTTCTTTTTACTACCCGTTTTGAAGTAGAATATAAACGGAGGTTTTTTATGGTTGGTGTAGTATTGTTTTTTACAGCTTTGTTCATGATCGGGGCTCTTGCCATCGTTGCCGGAACAAAGCAGAGTAATATCATCATCGGTGCAGCCTTCTTTACGATTGTCTTCCGATATGTCACTCTGGAGTTCAGTGACGTAAAATATGTTCTTACCATGGCAGCTCTTGCCGGACTGGTTGGTCTTTTTATCGTCAAGAGTGCGAAGAATGCGGCTCTGTTCAGCTTCGGCTTTATAGTCGGCGTCCTGCTGGCACAGATGCTGCTGCCATTCTTCCCTGCACACTATCCGTTCTACTTCAGATGGGCTCTGGTGCTCGGTACAGCGCTTCTGGCAGGTTTCTTCGTCAAGGACGTATCTTCGATCTTCCTTGCTCTTGCGGTTTCCTTCTTCGGCGGATATCTGGTTGTATCAGGTCTCTTCCTGCTGCTGGATCAGGGAATGGCTCTGGTGAACTATGCCAGCACCGATACAGTAGGCACAATGTACAATCTTGCCTTCTTCCTGAAGGATACGATTGTGCCTGCCTACAAT
>JAZUHS010000092.1:0-3720 GCA_045641845.1 Bulleidia sp.
CAGGAAATATACAACCTTCTTCATGACACCGGGTTTAGGGCTGTAGGATGTAGTTTCTCTGAAACCATCATCGTACTCAACCTTGAGACCTGTTTCCTCCATGATCTCACGGGAAGCAGTTTCCATTTCTTCTTCACCATCTTCCACGTGGCCTTTCGGAAAACACCAGTGTCCCTGTACCTGATGGATTACCAGGACCTGAAGTTCGTCATTTGTCTTGCGGTATACAACGGCACCGCAGGATTTTTCCTTGATCATACCTGTACCTCCTGATGCATTTTCTGTGCATTGCACAAAGAGCCGTATGACTGTCATGAAATACTGCTGACAGTCATATAACGTTGTAAATTATATCAAATATGTAAAGGCTTTCACAACGAGAAAAACATAGAAAAAGGCTCTTCGCACCTCTGTACAAAAAGCCTTAAGAAACTTCATCGAAAATGATTATTCACCAAGCTGAGCAGCAGTCTTTTCCGCATCTTCCAGAATTCTTTCGAACTTGTCGAGAGCCAGGTCGATCGGTGCCGGTGTCGTCAGATCCACACCTGCATGTGCCAGTTCGGCAATCGGATATTCGGAAGAGCCCATGGACAGGAATTCCAGATACTTCTTCACTGCTTCTTCGCCTTCATTGAGAATCTTCTCGGAGATCGCTGCAGCGGAAGAATATCCTGTTGCATATACATAGACATAGAACAGCATGTAGAAGTGAGGAATACGTGCCCATTCATAACGGATTTCCTCATCAGCCTCAAAGTCGGGACCGAAGTACAGCTTTACCAGCTTTTCGTACATGGAGGACAGAGATTCGGGATCCAGCGGTTCACCGCGTTCAGCCATGGCATGTGCTTCTCTTTCAAATTCCGCAAACATGGTCTGTCTGTAGACAGTTCCCTTGAAGCCTTCCAGATACTGATTCAAGAGAGCCAGACGGGCATTGGGTTCATGTACCTTTTCCAGCAGCTGTTCAATCAGCAGATTCTCATTTACGGTAGATGCGACTTCCGCCACGAACATTGTGTAGTTGGAATAGCAGGAAGGCTGAGTATGTCTTGTCTTCCAGGAATGAATGGAATGACCCATTTCATGAGCCAGTGTGGATACACTATCCAGAGTACCTGTGAAGTTATGCAGGATGATCGGATTGGAATCATAGCAGCCGGAGGAATATGCACCGCCGCGCTTGCCCTTGTTGGGATAGAAGTCTACCCAGCCATCACGGAATGCGCCCTTGACGGTTTCAACATATTCTTCACCTAAAGGCTGTACGGCTTCCAGAACCATCTGCTTTGCTTCTTCGACAGTATACTTCTTTGCATCGCCTTCACATAAAGGCGCATAGACGTCATAGTAATGAACAGCATCCAGATTGAGCAGTCTCTTTCTCAATGCAACATATCTGTACATAACATCCATTCTCTTGTGAATGGTATCAATCAGATTGTCATATACGGAAACAGGTACATTATCCACAGCCATGCTCATTTCACGGCTGGAGCCATAGCCTCTCAGCTTTGCCTCGGCAACGGATGCCTTGATGCATCCGGCATAAGTCGCTGCCAGTGTATTGATATGTCCCTTGTAGCCCTTGTACAGACTCTTGAAGGCATTGCGGCGCAGTTCTCTGTCCTTGCTGTTCTGCAGCAGAACAAAGGTAGAGCCTGTCACTTCATGTTCATTGCCTTCGCTGTCCTTTGCCGGCTCAAAGACCATATCCGCAACCATCAGATTTTCCGCAGCCTGACCGACTGCACCTAACGCTTCACCGAAAGCAGCGATGATCTTTTCCTGATCTGCAGTCAGGCGGTGTTCCTTCTGTCTGATCATGTCTTCCAGAAGATGACGATATACTGCAAGACTTTCATCATTGACGATTTCCTGCAGCTTTTCATCGCTCAGAGACAGGATTTCCGGAACACTGAAGGATACAGCTTCCCCTGCTGCTACGATCTTGCCGTAGGCACGGGCAAACATTGCCTGTGCATCCGCTGCACGTGTATCTTCATCACGTCTGGAACTTGCATATACATATACAAGAGATGATTTGCGATCAAGTGCGTCTTCCGCTTCCAGATATGCCTTAATTGTCTCTGCATCCTTAAGCTTACCCTGGAAGGATGCTGCCTTTGCGATCAGCCCATCCAGTTCATTCAGTCCTTCTTCCCAGGCTGCGTCATCCTTGAAGAAACTGGACAGATCCCATCTGTACGCCGGATCTGTCTGTGCTCTTTCCTTTACTGCTTCTGCCATTTTTTCTTCTCCCCCTTGTCCGCTTACCAGATACGGCTGACCATCTTCACACCGCAGTGCGGACATCTTTCCTTTTCATTATTCACAGTATAGCCGCAGACGGAACAGTCGCACTGCGGCAGATACATAATGCCGTTTACATAGCTCGCATTCTCTCTTGTATGGTGAATCCAGTGCGGCATTGCCTCATGGATTGCATCGAGAGCGCTGTCATTTGCGCCTACACGCGCACCTTTTCTTTTTACGATTCTTTCTGCCATCTCCACCTCCTTATTCTACTGAAACAGCCTGTGCTTCACTGTCAGGATACAGTTTGCCTTCCAGGAAATGCTTGCGGCACAAAGCCATATAATCATCATTTGCACCCAGCATGATCTGAGCACCGGCACGGACAATGCCATGTTCATTGTAACGGGCATTGCAGATTGCCTTCTTGCCGCACCAGCATACGGTCTTGACTTCATGAATTTCATCAGCCAGTGTCAGAATGCGTTCACTGCCTTCAAACAGATTCAGCTGGAAGTCGCTGCGCAGACCATAACACATGACCGGAATACGCAGTTCGTCAACAATGCGGGCAAGGAAATCCACTTCCTCACGCTTGGCAAACTGAATCTCATCCACAATTACTGCATCGTATTCACGCAGCTGTTCATCACTCATCAGACATACATCACTCAGAAGAATGCATTCATGTTCCAGACCGATACGGCTGTGGATGACGGACTTGCCGTCTCTTGTATCAATATTCGTCTTGGCCAGCAGTGCTTTCTGACCTCTTTCTCTGTAATTGTATTCAACCATCAGAGCATTTGCGGATTTAGATGAACCCATTGCACCATAGTAGTAATAGAGTTTAGCCATTGTATTATTCTCCTCGTATTCACATGCAAGAGAAATCATACCACAAAGAAGAGTATGAAATGTGAAAAGGACGGCTTCAATTCCGAATGCCGTCCCCTGATTTACGATTGTGTGAAAAGATTTCAGCCCATGATCTTTGTGCCGAAGAATGCCAGTGCAGACATCAGTACCAGGAAGACGATGCCGTAAGGCATGATCTTGCCCATCAGTTCGCTGTCCTTGCCCTTGCCGTCAACAGCACTTAAGGCGATTGCAAGGCTCTGCGGAGAAATCATCTTGCCGGCACCTACACCCAGAGAGTTCAGTGCAACCATCCAGTACGGATTGACATTCATCGCCTGTGCAGCACTCAGCTGTACACCGCCGAACAGAACACCGGAGTTTGTACCGGAACCGGTAACGAATGTGCCCAGAGCACCGATCCACGGTGCAAAGACAGGATAGAAGGCACCTGTAGCGGAAATCGCAAAGGCAGCGATGGAAGCGATCATACCGGAGTAGCCCATGATCTTGGCACAGCCAAGAACCGCCAGCATAGGAATCATTGGTTCCTTCATCTGCTTCAGTGTAGCCTTGTGAACTTCGACAAAGACAGGACCACGT
>JAZUHS010000093.1:0-25423 GCA_045641845.1 Bulleidia sp.
AAAGAAAGATGTTTGCGGATGGCTGGCATTACTATCTTTACGTTGTAGTCAAAGAAGAAACGGTAAGAAAGACAGGAATCGGGAATGTAGGAATTGATATCGGTACATCCACGATTGCAGTAAGCGCAAAGGATAAATGCATGCTGGAAGTACTGGGACCTGAAATTGACAAATACAATGATGAAATAGAAACACTGCAGCAGAAGATCGATTGTTCTGTGCGTGCAATGAATCCGGAACGGTTCAATGAAGATGGAACAGCGAAAAGGATCAAAGGGAGATACAGATATTCGAAAAGATGCAGAGTCCTTAGATATAAACTGAGAACGGTGTACAGGAAGAAGTCAGATTATCTGAAGCAGAGCCATGAAGAAATGGCGAACCGGATACTGGAACTTGGAGATACGTTCTATGTCGAAAGAATGCAGTTTGACGGACTTGCAAAGAAAGCAGAATTTGACGAAGAAGATCCAGCCAGGAAAAGGAAGAGATTCGGCAGATCGCTGAATAATCGAGCACCATCACAGCTGCTTAGCATCCTGCAGAGAAAAACAGGAAAAGTAGTTGAAGTAAATACGCAGAAGTATCGAGCATCCCAATACAATCACATAACAGGAGAATATGAAAAAACAGAATTAAATGCAAGAATGAAGCAGATTGGTGAACATAGAGTACAGAGGGATCTGTACAGTGCGTATCTGCTGTCCCATCCACTGAATACAGAGAGACCGGATACAGAAGCATGTATTCAAGAGTTTGCAGGATTCATAGAGAATCACGATAAATGCATTGAAGAGATCAAAAGAGAAAATAAAGTAAGAAGATCCAGTTTTGGATTCTGAAAGCAGACATAAAAACGGGATAAGGCATATCCCGCTGGAAACAGAAAACCCTTAGAAGATCCGGATATATCTTGTATCCCTTAACAATGGTACAGTGAAGCCGGAATCTGTATAAGGAATCCCACCACTTCAGTGGTGGGAGGATGTCAATTGGATACGTGCAGAGCAGTGATTTGTGCTTTGGAGGGATCACAAAAAGATTTCCGTGAATTTTCACCAAATTCACCTGTGCTAATCGCAAACATGCAAGTATCATTGTACATAGTCGGTTAGTGCGGCTATCAGCGTACAGTCTTACTTTCCCGTTAATCAGATGACAGGAGGATTTATATATGAATCATGATAAGAAGTTACTGGGTTTCTATAACTATACAGTTGTACTGACATATATCGGCATGCTTACAGGCTATGCAGGTATTGTCAAAGCCTTTGAGGGACATTCTCTTGCGTCTGTACTATGTCTGATGGGTGCAGGTTTCTGCGATATGTTTGATGGCACAATTGCCTCTACAATGAAACGTACAAGACAGGAAAAGAATTTCGGTATTCAGATTGACTCTCTGAGCGATCTGGTATGCTTTGGTGTACTGCCTGCTTCTCTTGTCTACAACCTGAATAAGAAAACAATTGGCGGTATGATCATCAGCGGCTTCTATGTGCTGTGTGCTCTGATCAGACTGGCATACTTCAATGTCGATGAAGCAGAGCGTCAGGAATCCGAAGGCGGTTCCCGTGTGATCTATTACGGTCTTCCGGTTACGATGTCTGCTATGTTCCTGCCGTTAGTTTATGGTGTTGTAAATCTGCTCTCTGCAACAACATATATCTCTGCGACAGTATGTCTTCTGGCGATGGCCATCATGTTTCTGCTTCCCTTCAAACTGAAGAAGCCGGGTAAGATGGGAAAGATTCTGATTGTTGTGCTGGGCTTGGCGGAAATTGCTGTCGTAGCCTTTGCCTGCATGGGTGTGTAAGAGGTATCTATGGTTGATTTCTTATATACCAATGCACCTGGCCGTCTGTTAATGAAAGTACTGCAGAAGGTCAGAGCCTTTGTTGTACTGGCATGGTTTCTGAAGACTCCTGTCTCGAAACTGATGGTTCCCAATTATATTAAAAAGAACAATATTGATATGACTCCCTTTGCCGGACAGAAGTATCGTTCCTTTGCGGAATTCTTCGGCAGAACAAAGGAAGTTTATGAATACGAAAGGGATGCAGATGTACTGATCAGTCCCTGTGATGGTCTGTTGAGCATCTATCCGATCAAGGAAGACCTCGTCATTCCGATGAAGGGTTCCTGGTATACCGTAAATGATCTGATTCCTGAAAAGGAAACAGCAGAATTATTCAAAGACGGCTTATGCATGGTTTTTCGCCTGCAGGCTCGAGACTACCATCACTTCTGCATGTTCGATGATGCAAAGTTAAGCAATACTCATTACATTCCCGGACAGCTGCACAGTGTACAGCCGATTGCCTGTGATACCGTACCTGTCTTCCGTCTTAACCGCAGATGGTGGACGCTGCTGGAAACTGCGCACTTCGGGACAGCAGCACAGATCGAAGTCGGTGCGATGTCGGTCGGCGGTGTCACTTTCGTTAAGGAAAACGGAGAACTGAAGCGTGGCGAAGAGATGGGTAACTTTGAACTTGCCGGTTCTACCATCATCGTTCTGCTGGATGCTTCGGTAAGTCAGAGACTGCACCTGCATGAAGCATACAAAGCCGCTGTCGGCGGCAATGTCGAAGTCCCTGTAACAATGGGACAGGGGGTTGGCCGCGTTCAATAAAGAACGGAAAATCCCTATCACTTCAGCTGATCTGCTGAGTCTGGGTATCGCTGCTGCCTTCAATGCGGCATCGTACTATGGCGCGCGTTGCGTCGCCGGCGGATTCAGACATTACGATCTGACCACAGATCTGGATCAGATGATTCCCTTCCTGCCTGTCATGGTCACTGTGTACTTAGGATGCTATGCCTTCTGGTTTGTAAACTATTGTCTCAGTGTAAAACATGAACGTGGTGAAAAGCATCAGTTCATTACAGCACACTGCATCGGTGAGGCTGTAAGCTTTCTGATCTTTATCTTGTTTCCTACAACGATGATCCGTGTTGAGATTCTGGATACTTCGGTATTCTCTTCTCTGTGCATGCGTCTTTATCTTCTTGATCAGGCGGATAACCTGCTTCCTTCCCTGCACTGCTTCATCAGCTGGCTGTGCTGGATCGGAGTACGCGGAAATCCGAAGATCAGTCATCGATATCAATGGTTTTCACTTCTGCTGGCAGCTGCGATCTGTGTCTCGACACTCACCGTTAAACAGCATGTTCTTGCGGATGTGATTGCCGGAATCCTGCTGGCAGAGGGCAGTTATCTCTTTGCCGGATATCTTCTGAAAAGAATCAGACATCACTAAGATCAGCCATACGGGCTGGTCTTTTTCTCTGTCCGTCAGACTGTGCTATAATTTCAGCCGTATATGTAGTGAGGTAAAAACATGAGAGATATTAAAGATATCCGTGCCGAACTGATGGCATGTGATGAAGAAATTGCAAAGCTGTTAAGCAGAAGAATGAGTTATGTAGATGAGATCATTGCCTACAAGAAGGAACATTCTCTTCCTATTTTCCAGCCTGAACAGGAAGAAAAGCAGAGACAGCGTCTCAAGGAAGTATATGAAGGTCAGCCTTATGCCGAAGAGAACGCTGAAGTATTCAATACGATTACAGAATTAAGCAAGAAGGTACAGGCAAAGACACTGCTTCCCTATAACATTGCTCTGATCGGCTTCATGGGTGCCGGCAAGAGTACAGTATCCGCATGCCTGCGTGAACTGCTGGCTCTGGATCTGGTGGAAACAGATGCCATGATCGTAGAACAGCAGGGTATGAGCATCAATGATATCTTTGCCAAGTATGGTGAACCTTACTTCCGCAACTGCGAAAGCAATGTCTGCTATGAACTGATGAATCATAAGCTGACAGTCATTTCCTGCGGCGGCGGTCTGGTGATGCGTCAGGAAAATGTTGATGCCCTGAAGAAGAGCAGCCGTATTGTTCTGCTTACTGCTTCTCCGGAAACTATTTATGAACGTGTCAAGAATTCCACGGATCGTCCGCTTTTAAATGGCAATATGAATGTGGAATACATCAGCCAGCTGATGGAAAAGAGAAGAGCACGTTATGAAGAAGCTGCGGATTTCATCATCAATACAGATGGCAAGAGTGTTCAGGAAATCTGTGAAGAACTGATCCGTGTCATTCACTAATATAGATAAATAAGGAGATTACCATGCCCTGTACAACAATTCTGGTAGGCAGAAAGGCTTCCAATGATGGTTCTACAATGATTGCCCGCAACGATGACGGACGTTTCGATGTCAAGAAGCTCATTGTTGTAGATCCTAAGAAGCAGCCTCGTAAATACAAGAGTGTCATCGGTCATCTGGAAGTAGAACTCCCGGATAACCCGCTGTCCTATACATGCAGTCCCAATGTAGATCCTTATGAAGGTACCTGGGCTGCAGCTGGCATCAATGAACTGAATGTCGGTATGTCCGCAACGGAAACCATCACCAGCAATGCCCGTGTTCTCGGTGCCGATCCGCTGGTACGTTATGTTAAGGCAAAGACAAAGAAGGAAAAGGATCAGCCCGGCGGTATCGGTGAAGAAGATCTGGTAGTACTTGTACTGCCTTATATTCACAGTGCCAGAGAAGGTGTTGTCCGTTTAGGACAGCTGCTGGAACAGTATGGCACATATGAATCCAATGGTATTGCCTTCAATGATGAAAATGAAATCTGGTGGTTTGAATCCATCGGCGGTCATCACTGGATTGCAAGAAGAGTAAAGGATGATGAATATGTCATCATGCCCAACCAGTTCGGTCTGGATCGCTTTGATATGGATGATGCCATGGGTGAACAGAAAGAGAACATGTGTTCTAAGGATCTGCCTGAATTCATTTCCAGGTATCATCTGGATACCAACAATGACGGTGAATTCAATCCGAGAAGAATCTTCGGTTCTCACGATGACTCCGATCATGTCTACAACACACCTCGTGCATGGTATATGGGCAGATACTTCAATCCCCGTACATATACATGGGATGGCGTAAATGCGGACTATACTCCCGAGAGTGATGATATCCCCTGGTCATTAGTACCGGAATGGAAGATCACACCGGAAGATGTGAAGTATATTCTTTCTTCCTATTTCCAGGGAACTCCCTACAATCCCTACAGCAAGGCAGATCGTCCTGAGAAGGGTATCTACAGACCGATCGGTATCAACCGTACAGGTTTCATGGCGATCAATCAGATCAGAAGTGATGTACCTGAACCTTTAAAGGCAGTGGAATGGATCTGCTTCGGACCCAATCCCTTCAATGCATCTATTCCTTTCTATACAAATGTAAAGAAGATGCCTAAGTATATCAGTGACGTAACAACAACCGTAGATACTGCCAACTTCTACTGGGGTTCCCGTCTGATCGCAGCGCTTGCGGATCCCAACTACGGTACATGCATTCAGCTGATCGAAAGATACCAGCGCAATACTGCAGCTAAGGCACGTGCCATCATGAATGAATATGAGGCAAAGATGATCGCTGCCAATGACTTCTCTCTGCTGGAGGAAGCCAACGAAAAGATTGCGGCAATGGCCAAGCAGGAAACAGATGATACTCTGAACAAGGTTCTGATGGATGCATCTGTACACATGAAGTGCGGCTACAATCGCGCAGATAACTGAACCAATGAGGACCGGCATAAACCGGCCCTTTCTTTAAGGGGAACTATATATAACAGGAGAGTGTATGAAGAGGAAGGATCTGGAAAACAGAAATATTGTGGAATTCGGCATGTATCCTCTGCGCTATACGGAGGAAATGGGTCCTGTGGAGTGGAGAATCTTTCGTCTGGAAGAAGACAGGGTTTATCTTGTTTCAAAAGATGTGCTGGATTCGGTTCCTTTCCATACAAAAGCGGACCCTGTCAGCTGGAAGGACAGCTTTCTGCGAGAATGGCTGAATTGTGCTTTCCTGAATATTGCCTTTACAGAAGAGGAACAGGCAGAACTGATGCCTGTTATGGTGCCTTCGGAACGTGTTGCGCTGGATGGCTATGGACAGCAGGCAGTATCTGTCGGGGAAGAGGAAACGGAAGACCTGGTTTACATTCCGGGATATGAAGATTATGCGGAACAGCTATCTGCGGCAATGCGGAAGTCCAGGCCTACGGAATATGCAGAGAAACATGGTGCGTACTGTCATCCGAATACGGATTATGGTGTCTGGTGGCTTCGTGTTTCCTGCCTTTCTGCAAAATCGGTCGGTGTTGTACTGCCGGATGGATATGCTTCCTACAAGACAGGTGTGGAAGTGACAGCGGAAGATGTTGGTGTACGTCCTGTGATCTGTCTGCGTCTGGAAACGGATGACGTGCCTGCTGAGATAGAAAAGGACCCTCTGGATGTCTCCATTGATACACTTGGCCTTTCCGTACGCCAATGGAACTGCCTGAAAAGAGCAGGTATTCATACACTGCGTGATCTGACAGAACGTACAGCACAGGAAATCCGTGCAGTCCGCAATCTTGGTGCGGATGGTGCAGATGATCTTCTGGATAAAATGGCTGCGGCAGGAATCCTGCCGATGGGGATCAGTTAGCTATGTTCTGCAGTTTCAGGCTATGCTGTACTGTGGTAGAATCTGCAGGCAAGGAAAATACATATGAAAATAACAGTAAACAGAAAAGTACTGAAGGCATATTTTGAAGAATATGAAAAAAGCGAACTGGCAGATGAGATTATCAACCAGTTCTATCTGAGTCTGACAGCATCTGATACAGGACGTATCCGTCATATGATGGAAAGCGGAACTTCTCTGAATGATGCATATTTCAAGCACATATCTTCTCGTATGGATCCGGAAAGCAGAAGACTTCTGAAGTCCGTTTCCAAAGGATACGGACTGGATACCATCCGTATCCTGAAATCGAAGCATTTTACAGACAATCCGTATTATCAGCTTCTGCGCAGAATTCCTAATTTCGCCAAGGGGAATATTGTTTACAGACAGCTGAAAACGGGGGCATATATTCCCCTGACTATTGAAGAGAAGGTGGAAAATCCCTCACGTTTCTATGCGGATATCTCTCCATTAGGTGCGTTTCCGGAGGATTTCTACTATCCGGTAATTATGCAGAACAAGAGAATCTGGATGAGCTTTGCGCCTCATGATACGGAAACAAGTGAATATCAGATTGCACATGCACATGGAAAAGTACTGACCTATGGTCTGGGTCTTGGTTATTTTGCCTATATGGCTTCAGAAAAGAAGGACGTGGAATCGGTAACAGTTATTGAATTTGATCCTGAGATCATCAGACTGTTTAAAGAACATCTGCTTCCTGTATTCCCTCATCCGGAAAAGATCCGTATTATTCAAGGGGATGCAGTTGCCTATGGCAAAGAGGCAAAGGAAAAGTATGACTACCTGTTTGCGGACATCTGGCATGATGCAGAGGACGGTCTTCCGTTTTATATCCTGATGAAGAAGAATGAGCGGATCGCAAAGGTATGTGAGTACTGGATTGAACAGGATATGCTCGTATACCTGCGCAGATATGTCTTGAGTCTTCTGGAAGAGGAAGCGGATGGTGCGACAGATGCAGATTATCGTTCAAAGGAAACCTTCAATGACCGTATGTTCCGTGAACTGCACATCCTTTTGAAAAACAGGGAAATCCGTACAAGGGAAGATATTGACGCACTTCTTTGCAGGGAATCCCTGATTGATCTTGCTAAAAGACTGCCTGAACGAACAGTATGAAGAAAAACGGCAGATCATGATCGATCTGCCTTTTGTGATGCATAGAAATTGTGACGGATATCTGTTATTTCACGGGTTTTGCATGACATCTGACGATGCAATCCTTCATCGTTACAGAACCGGGATGTTCACGCAGGTGAATGACGAATTCGAAGCTGTTGAACAGATCCTCTGCGGCGGAAACGTTTTCCGGGGCAATACGACAGCGTTCCACCATGTGGGCACCTCTGCCATTGATTGCACAGAGAGAAAGCAGATCTGTTTCATCATCAAAGTATTCTTCGGGATCAGAACTGTAAAGTGCAGTCATGCTGTCCCAAAACTCAGAATGATTCTCAAAGGAATAATATGTATCGGACAGAAAGTGCAATGCCGCAACATATTCATTCTCTCCCAGAGGTACAAGTTCCCAGAGTACCTGCAGGTCGGTATCTTCAAGTGCAGTCACTTCCGGATAATTCAGTGTCACAGTGTCGGTTTTATCATCTTTCACACTGATCAGAATCATACCTTCGGAATTTTCGAATAACAGCAGTGTCTCGTCAGAGAATTCTGCTTTCTGATGCGCTTCTCCAAGAAAAGCAGTGAGTTCTGTTTCACTCATGTTTTTCAGACGCTTCTCAGCCGCTTCTTCACCAGCCTTCATCAGGCTTTCATGTCGTGCACTGTATGTAAGACTAAGGGCGGCATGTCTGTAGGTTTCCACAGAATCGCAATTCCGACCGCCGATGACAAGATCTTCGAAACCTGTACCTTCTGTACTGCTGTCAGCACTGCGATAGACCAGCGCACCATCTTCTGTATCCATGCACAGCCAGCCATCCTTGCCAACGCTGTATACAGCTGTACCGCTGTCGGTTGTACCGTCAATCTTTCCCTTAATCTCTGCAGGATAAACATCAACCGGGAAGTAGACTCTGTCGTTCTGGTCGATCAGGAATGTACCGAATGGAACTGAATTGAGTTCAGTATAGGTGCTGTCTTTGATCGGATCAAAGGTGAAGCAGCCGGCGATGAGAAAGCAGAATACAGCTGCGAGCACTGCTTTCCATAAAGCAGGCTGCTTATATGTCAGTACTCTTTCGATACGCTTTTTCACCTGTACTTCCCCGAAGTATACAGGGGAGTAAAGGAAGGAACGCTTGACCTTGCCGAAATTCAGCATCGCCTCACTGTAGCAGGCACGCTCTTCCTTGCTCATCAGACGGATGATTCTTTCATCACAGGCATATTCCAGATCTTCACAGAATCTGATGTAGCCCAGCCATGCCAGAGGATTGAACCAGTGCACGATCAGCACACAGTATCCGACCAACTTCCAGATGGAATCATGGAACTTCAGATGCATGCATTCATGTTTCAGTACAGCATTTTCTACATCCTTATTCATACCGGAAGGAATATACACAGCCGGATGGAATAAGCCAAAGACAAAGGGTGCTTCGATGTCATCGCATACGTAGATCTGTTCTGTTCTTCTTACAGATGCAGATGTAGAACGTCTGAGACGATACATACCATAGAGAGCATATACCGCAATGGCCAGCATACCTGCGATCCATACAATCCAGATGATATGCATGACAATCTGCATCGGGTTGACGGAAGCTATAGGATTGGGTGTCAGAAATTTACCCAGCACATTGTTTACGGGTGTATCTATGGAACTGATACCCGAATCAATGGCAGGAGATGGTGAAAATTCAATTGTTTCCGGGATGACCTTCGCATTGGGAATCAATGAGAAGATGGAAGGGAAGGAGAAAGGAACTAACAGTCTGACTCCTGTGACAAGCCATAAGGCACAGAACAGACCGCGGTCTGTTTTCTTCAGCAGCTTTCTTAACAGAAGAATCGCTGCAATCAGCCAGCAGGCATTCAAGCTCATGTTAAGAATACGGATCATAAGAACATGTGTCATACATCTTCCTCCTTAAATGCATCAATCATTCTGCGGATCTGTTCCGCATCTTCTGCACTTAGTTTTTTGTGATTTACGAATGCTGCGATGAAAGCAGGGAGTGAACCATCGTAGGTATTTTCCACGAACTGTTCACTTCTGTTAAGAAGATACTCTTCTCTGGTAATGAGGACATTTACAGTACCTTTATCATTACTGAACAGTCCTTTCTCACACAGCTTACGTAATACGGTATAGGTAGTGGGCTTTTTCCACTGCAGTTCTTTCTCGCAGATCTTCACCAGATCTCCGGAACTGACAGGTGCATGTTCCCATACAATTTCAGCAAAGCGTTCCTGTACTTCGCCAAGTTCAATGATCTGCATAGATGACCTCCTTGGTTTATCTTGAATAAACCTTCTTTGTAATTGTAGTTTACTCTGAATAAACCAAAAGCGCAAGTACACAAAAGAAAGATTATCATTTGTGGAAGCGGCTGATCTTCAAGTGTTTTCCAGCCGGGGATTTGTTTGATCACAAGAGTATATATCAATAGGTATGTTTGAGGTGTCTGCTGATTCTTCAGATGCACAAATTCCGGAGATTAATGCAAATGTGCCGGAATCGGAAGTGATTTACATCTATTCGGAAATATCTGTATGTTATCTGGTTACCGTTTCCGAATAATTCCGAAAAATGATAGAATATTTCCGAAAGGAGACAGATATGAACTACATTTCAACAAAACAAGCTGCAGCAATTCTTGGCTTAACAACAAGAAGTATCGTAGGTATGTGTAACAAAGGAATACTTGCCGGCTCTCTGAAGAAGGGAAGAGATTGGAAAATACCGGAAGAATCAGTGATCAAGTATGGTGGTATCAATGAAGAGCCTGCTGCATACAGAGTATTATCCTGTGCAGTGGGAAATACATCTTACATTGATGTGGTAAAGAACAGCTATTATGTGGATAAAACCCTTCTGATTCGTGATCTGATTGATGATCAGGCACAGGTTACTCTTTTCACCAGACCCAGACGCTTTGGCAAAACCCTGACATTGGATATGTTGAAATGTTTCTTTGAAAAGACTGATGAGGATACATCTGTATATTTCAAAGATAAGCTGATCTGGAAATGCGGAACAAGATATCAGCAGCTGCAGGGTGCATATCCTGTGATATCTATCTCTTTTAAGGATGCAAAGTATTCTGACTGGGCAAGTACGTATGAAGCTGTAAAGAATATCATCCGTGACGAATATATGCGGCATGAAGAATTGTTTACCAGTGAATGTCTCAATGCTGTAGAACAGGATTATCTGTTAAGAATGCAGAAGGACAGTCTGAATGAGGTGGAGTATACAAGATCTCTTCTGAATCTCAGCCGTATGCTTGAGAAACATCATCATACAAAGACAGTAATACTGATTGATGAATATGACACTCCTATTCAGCATGGACATTCCAGAGGTTTCTATAATGAAGTGATAGCATTTATGAGAAATTTCATGTCCGGGGGTCTGAAGGATAATTCTGCTCTTGCTTTCGGTGTTCTCTCGGGAATCCTGCGTGTATCAAAAGAAAACCTGTTCAGCGGTTTGAATAATCCGATTGTAAATTCAGTTCTGGATCAGAAGTACAGCAGCTATTTCGGATTTACTGAAAATGAAGTAAGAGATATGGCTGTGTATTATGGAAAAACAGATAAAATGGATGAAATCAGAAACTGGTATGACGGTTATCGCTTCGGCAATACTGATATTTATAATCCATGGTCTGTTGTGAACTATTTTTACAGCGGATGTAAAGCAAGACCATATTGGACAAACACAAGTGATAATGAAATTATCCATGAGATTATGACTTCTCTGACACCGGATGTTGCAGAGAATCTTCTGTCTTTGATGCAGGGGAACACCGTGCAGGCATCATTGGTGACAGATGTTATCTATCCGAGAATTACAGATGGATCTGATACCATTTTCAGTTTTCTGCTGATCGCCGGTTATCTTAAGCCTGCAGGTGATGCAGTGGAAACTGAGTTTGGTACTTTTATGGAACTGGCCCTGCCTAACAGAGAAATCAGGAGGGTCTATAATACAGAGATTCTTTCGTGGCTTAGAAATGCCATTGATCAAAATGTGATGTCAGGACTTGAAAAAGCACTGTATCTGAATGATGGTCAGAAGCTTCAGGAATATCTGCGCAGATATATGGTTACCTGCATCAGTTCGTTTGATGGTGCTGCTGAAGGCTTCTACCATGGTATGATGCTGGGTCTGGTTGCAGGAATGTCATCACGGTATTACATCAGATCAAACAGAGAATCCGGACTGGGGAGATTTGATCTTGTGCTGGAACCTAAGATGCATGATATGCCGGGGATTATCATGGAATTCAAGGCTGTGCATACAGAGAAAGATCTTGCTGAAAAGGCAAAAGAAGCACTGAAGCAGATTGAGGCAAAGCAGTATGATGCTGATTTCAAAGATCGAGGAATTCAGGAAACAGTGAAATATGGTATTGCCTTCTGCGGTAAGAATGTCGAAATTGCGATGTGAAACGAACAGATTCACAGAAGAGGTCAGTATTCGTCTGCAGAAAAACGTACGTCGGCATAGCCTTCGTATGTTCCGTGTGATCTATATGAAAACTTTTCACTTTCTTATTCTGAAAGTAAAGAAATTATTGGAAGAATAAGGAAAATAATCATTGCAATAAATTCATGAGAGTTTATTATGATACTCGTCTTCAATGAACGGAAGAGTAACTGACAAGTACCATCAGCGAGTCGGAACAGAGTGCGAGTCCGACGGTAAACGAAGCAGTGAAGCGCATCCGGGAGAAGTGATCCTGAAATAACAGTAGGGTGATCGTAAGCCTGCGTTAAAGGCATAGAGAGGCTTTCCAAAAGGAAGCAATCAGAGTGGTACCGCGATATTTATATCGTCTCTGAAGGAAACTGATGTTCCGGATGAGACGATTTTCTTTTATCCGGAGCACATAAATAAACACGGTGAAATGCCGTAAAGGAGAGGAAAAGATGAACACAAAGAATCTGTTCAAGGCAGCACTGGCAGCTGCCACAGCAATGTCCCTCGTAGCTTGCTCTTCCGGTGATTCCGGTTCTGCAGGCGGCACAGCAGATGGTGCAGGACATGCAAACGAAGTAACTGTAGCTCTGAATGCACAGTTCACAACACTCGACCCGGGTCTGAACACAGAAGTTATCAATAACCATGTACTGGAAAACATTTACCAGGGTCTGTTCCAGAAGGACGAAAACAACGTTGCACAGAAGATGATCTGTGAAGACTACACAGTAACTGATGATGGTCTGGTTTACACATTCACACTGAAGGATGGTGTAAAGTGGAACGATGGTACTCCTGTTACAGCTTACAACTTCGAATATGGTATTCTGAGAACTCTGTCCTATGGTGCAGACAACGCATATGCATGCAACAACCTGAACAACTTCATTGCAGGTGCTAAGGAATATAACGAAGCAGCTCTGGCTGCAGGCGAATCCTTCGACTGCACAGTAGAAGATCACAGCTCCGTAGGTGTACATGCTCTGGATGATACAACTCTGGAAGTTACTCTGAAGATGCCCTGCGCATACCTGACAGGTCTGATGTGCGGCGGTGTATGGTACCCTGTACCTCTGGATACACCTCAGCATGATTCTTCCTGGTCCATGAAGGCCGGCTATGTTACAAACGGTGCTTATGATCTGGTTGAATTCTCCGAAAACGAAGAAGCAGTTCTGGTTAAGAACGAAACATACTTCTGGGCTGATGAAATTACAATGGACAAGGTTAACTACCTCGTTATGACTGATGAACAGGCTCAGGAAATCGCATTCAAGAACGGCGAAATCGATGTAGCTACAAAGGTTTCCACAGATACAGCTCTGTCCCACTCCGGTACAGATACACTGTGGCTGATCAACACTCCTGTTAACTACTTCCTGGCTATCAACTCCGGTTCCACAGGTCCTGAATGGGCTAAGAAGGTTAACGTACGTAAGGCTCTTGCTATGGCAATCGACAGAGAAGCTCTGGTATCCGTTCTCGGTGGTAACGAACTCCGTCCTGTAACTTATGGTTATGTTCCTTACGGTCTGGGCGGCAACACAGGCGACTACCGTGAAGAAGGCGATAAGACAGCTAACCATCCTGCATACGATCCTGAAGGTGCTATCGCACTGCTGGCTCAGGAAGGCTATGATGCATCCAACCCTCTGCACATCGTTTACAAGTACTCCAACAACTCCGTACACGGTGATGTTGCGACAGTACTGCAGCAGATGTGGCAGGCAATCGGCGTAGATGTTGAATTCGCAGCAGTTGAATCCGGCGTATTCTACGATCAGCTCGACAGCGGCGACTTCGAAATCGCTCGTTATGGTCTGTCCGCTTCCGATTCCCCGATTCAGTACCTCGACCTCTGGACAAGAGGCATGCAGGTTGTAGCAGCTGTTGATGATGAAAAGTTCGACCAGATGGTTCTCGATACAAAGTACATCGCTGATGCTGAGGAATACATCGATGCCTGCCATGATGTAGAAGCTTACCTCTACGATGAAAATGTACTGGTAATCCCGCTGTTCCAGAGCACATCTCAGTATCTGGTAACTGATGGTCTGAAGGGTCATCACCTGAACGGTTCCATGGCATTCTATGGCAACTGCACATGGGCTGAATAATCAGCACAACTTCTATTAACACAGACGTGAGAGGGTTACAGAACTCTCTCACGTATTTCTTATCAAGCAGCCTGAGGGCTGTGAAGGAAAGGAGATTATGATGGGAAGATACATTGCAAAACGTCTCATCATGGGTGTGATCACTTTGTTCGCACTGATGACTATTACATTTTTCCTGATGCATATTATTCCCGGTTCCCCGTTTGCGGGTGAACTGAGCAAACTGCCTGCGGCAGTTAAGGAAACGCTCATTGCGAAGTATCATCTGGATAAGCCGATCATTGAACAGTATCGTATTTATCTGGTAAATGCTCTGCAGGGTGACTTCGGTGCATCCCTGAACCGTAAGGGTACATCCGTTATGTCCATCATCGCCAAGGGCCTGCCTGCAACATGCAAGCTGGGTGCCTGCGCATTCATGATTGCCATGGTAGTCGGCATTGCTTTAGGTACAGCCAGTGCCTTCTCCAAGAATCCGATCGTCCAGGGTGTCGCAGCTGTATTCGGTACAATCGGTGTATCCGTACCGTCCTTCCTGCTTGCGCTTCTGATGATGTATGTATTCGGTGTATGGCTCAAGGTTCTGCCTGTTGTAGGTCTGAAGACTCCGGCCAGCTTTATCCTGCCCTCTACTGCACTTGCATTAGGTCCGATCGCTATGATTTCCCGTCTGACTCGTTCTTCCTTAACTGAAGAACTGCGTCAGGATTACATGACACTGGCTCGTGCCAAGGGTACTTCCTACATGACAGTTATCCTTCGTCATGCTCTGCGCAATGCCGTCATTCCCGTCATTACATATGCCGGACCTCTGCTGGCAACTCTGTTAACCGGTTCCTTCGTAGTAGAAACAATGTTTACGATCCCCGGTATCGGTGCTGAATTCGTACAGAGTGTATCCAACCGTGACTATACAATGATCATGGCTCTGACCATTATCTATGGTGCTTCCATTATTGTTGCCAATATCGTGACAGACCTGATTACGGCGGCGATTGACCCTCGTATCCGTCTGAAGTAAGAAAGGAGGAAGTGAAATGTCTGAACTGAACAAGGTTCCTTACGAGAATGTCGAAGACATTCCTGAAGAAGAATTCGAACTTCTTTCCGAAGACGATAAGAATGCGGAATTCATCGCTCTGGAAAGCAGCACATACTTCGCTAATGTATGGAGAAATTTCAAGAAGAACAAGCTTGCAAGAGCTTCTCTGATCTTCCTTCTGATCATGATCGCACTGGCAATCTTTGCCCCGATCTTCTCCCAGTATTCCTATGAAGCACAGGATCTGGCCAATACAAATGCTATGCCTTCCGCAGCGCATTTCTTCGGTACAGATAAGTTCGGCAGAGACATCTTCGTCCGTGTATGGTACGGCGCAAGAATTTCCCTGTCCGTCGGCTTTGCCTCTGCTTTCATCAACCTGATCGTAGGTACAATCTACGGCGGTATTGCCGGCTACTTCGGCGGCAAGACAGATATGATCATGATGCGTGTGGTTGATATCATCTACGCAGTTCCTACACTGCTGTATGTCATCCTGATCATGTTGATCTTCGGTTCCAATATCTTCTCCGTGCTGCTTGCAATCTGCATTTCCTCATGGGTAGGTCTTGCCCGTCAGGTACGTGCACAGGTTATGACACTGAAAGAACAGGAATATGCTCTGGCTGCCCGTGTACTCGGTGCATCCGATAAGCGTATCCTCTTCAAGCACCTGGTTACTAACTCCATCGGTCCCATTATCGTATCCACTGCATTAATGGTTCCCAGTGCAATCTTTACGGAATCCTTCCTTTCCTTCGTAGGTATCGGTATCAGTATTCCGCAGGCATCCTGGGGTACGATGGCCAATGAAGCAAGAGCTCTGATTTCCAGCAAGCCCATCCAGATGGTATGGCCTGTTGCGGCAATCTGCTTCACTATGCTTGCACTGAACTGGATCGGTGACGGTCTGACAGATGCACTCGACCCGAGAAAGAGCGGAAGATAAGGAGGCAGCCATGACACAGACAGTAAAACATATTCTGGATGTACAGGATCTGGTTGTTAACTTTACAACCGATCAGGGTACTGTATATGCCGAAAGAGGCATTACATATGAAATCAATGAAGGTGAAATCGTAGGTATCGTAGGTGAATCCGGTTCCGGTAAGTCCGTATCCATGTATTCCATCATGGGCCTTCTGGCTGATAACAGCCAGTTTGTCGGCGGCAAGGTCATCCTGGATGGCGAAGATATCACAGAAACATCCTTCCCCAATAAGGCTGCGTATGAAAAGCGTATGTCCGAAATCCGCGGCAATAAGATTTCCATGATCTTCCAGGACCCGATGACATTCCTCAATCCGACAATGACCATCGGCAATCAGATCAAGGAAGTTATCAAGAATCATAACGAAGTTACAGAAGAAGAAGCACAGCAGAGAGCTGTGGAACTGCTGGTACAGGTTGGTATCAATGAACCTGAAAAGCGTCTGAAGCAGTATCCTTATGAATTCTCCGGCGGTATGCGTCAGAGAATTATCATTGCCATTGCTCTGGCTAATAAGCCTCGTCTGATCATTGCGGATGAACCGACAACTGCTCTGGACGTTACCATCCAGGCACAGGTACTGGATCTGATCAAGACAAGATCACGTGAAGAAGGTGCATCTGTAATGCTTATTACTCATGACCTGGGTGTTGTAGCTTCCATGTGCGACTATATCTACATCATGTACGGCGGCAAGATCGTCGAATCCGGTACTGATGAAGAAATCTTCTATGATCCCAAGCATCCCTATACATTAGGTCTGCTCGGCTGTATTACAAATCCTGATGATGATGAATACAAGGAACTGCAGCCCATCCCCGGTTCTCCGCCCGATCTGCTGAAGCCGCCGGTTGGCTGTCCGTTTGCGGATAGATGTTCCAAGGCAATGAAGATCTGCAGAAAGCAGATGCCTGCCTTCACACAGTTCACAGATAACCATAAGAGTGCATGCTGGCTGAATGAAGTTGAGCGCAGAAAGGCACTGAAGGAGAACAGCCATGAGTGAGAAGACACCTATTCTTGAAGTAAAGAATCTGAAGACACACTTTGATGTAACCAAAGGTCTGTTCGCCAAGAAGCAGATCGTCAAGGCTGTAGATGATGTATCCTTTGAAGTTATGAAGGGTGAAACATTCGGTCTGGTAGGTGAATCCGGCTGCGGCAAGTCCTCCCTGGGCCGTACCATCGTAAAGCTCAACCCCATTACAGATGGCGACATCCTGTTTGAAGGTACAAGCATTTCCGAACTGAAGGGCGCAAAGCTGAAGGAATTCCGTGAACACTGCCAGATGATTTTCCAGGATCCGTATGCTTCCCTGGACCCTCGTATGACAGTCGGTGAAATCATCAAGGAACCGATGGATATCTTCAACATCGGTACTGAAGAAGAACGTAATGCCAGAGTTGTTGAACTTCTGCAGATGGTAGGTTTAAAGCCTGACCATATCAGAAGATATCCTCATGAATTCTCCGGCGGTCAGAGACAGAGAATCTCCATTGCCAGAACACTTGCACTGAATCCTCAGTTCATTGTCTGCGATGAACCGATCTCTGCCCTTGACGTATCCATTCAGGCACAGATTCTGAACCTGCTGAAGAAGATCCAGAATGAACTTGGTATCTCCTACCTGTTCATTGCCCATGACCTGTCCATGGTTAAGCATATCTCCGACCGTATCGGTGTTATGTACCTTGGCCATCTGGTTGAAGTTGGTGATGCCAACGAAGTATACAAGCACCCGATGCATCCGTACTCCAAGGCTCTGCTCTCTGCAGTGCCGATTCCGGATCCCATCAAGGGCAAGAACACACAGAGACAGATTCTGCACGGTGAAATCCCCAGCCCGATCAATCCTGCTCCGGGCTGCCCGTTCAGAACACGCTGTCCGTATGCGTCCGATAAGTGCAATGCCGAAATGCCTGCACTGAAGGATTACAACGGTCATCAGTGTGCATGCTGGTACGTTGAAGAAACAACGAAGTAAAACTGCATCAAACAAGTAAATAACCAGGTACTGTGGAAGATATTCCGATGTACCTGGTTTTTCTTGTATGTTTGCTCTATAGATAGGTGCAGGGTAAAATGATATGTACATCAGCCAGGGCACGTGCTGATCCCGGGAATGAATCGTGGAGATGATATATAAAATGAAACTGGAAAAGAAACTGCTTATCTGTATATCTGTTATTGTGAGTACTTTGATCTGTGCATGTGCAAAACCTGTGACTGTTACATCAAATGCAGAACATGAGAAGATCACAAAGGATTTCATTGCGATTATGGAAGAGAATCCGGAAGTGAAAGCACTGGTTGAAGAATCGATTGCGATTGCCGGTGTAATAAACCCGGACCGAAAGACAAATCCGGTTACTAATCTGAAAGAATACTATGATTTTCTGGACTGGTCAGCAGTATGCATGCCCTGGAATATTCTGAAGGATCAGGAGGAAGTGTCTATTTACAAGCAGATTGACCAGAGCCTGGATTACTTTTACTATCTGCTTGATCAGCCGCTTCCCGAACTGGCAGGCAAAGGACTCTATTATCCCTGTCTTGAGTACTATGAGCCTATTGCCTCCTGGTGCAAGGAATATGCGGCTGAATGGGGTGAATTCCTCTCTGCAGAAGAAAGCTGGAATGACACATATTATCAGCTTGCATGCAGGGATAAGAGCTTCGGTATGGATAAAGGCTGGTATGCCTCTGAAAATGTATGGACATCCTTTAATGATTTCTTCGCACGTCACTTAGTGGATCCATCAGCTCGTCCGATCGGCACATCGGATTTAGTTGCACCCGGCGATTCTACTCCGCAGGGTGTATGGACTATTGACGAGAATTCACAGCTGGAAATGGGAGTGCAGCTGAAATCTGTATGCTTCTATAATGTGCAGAATATTATCGGCGAAGACAGTGAATATGAACAGGAATTTGCGGGAGGTATCCTGACACATACGTTCCTGGATGTTAATGACTATCACAGATATCATTTCCCGATGGACGGTACTGTACTGGAAGTTCGAAAGATCCCTGCGCTGGATGCAGTTGGCGGTCTGGTAGGCTGGGATCCTGTGCAGAAGAAGTATGTGCTCTATGATGAAAATCCTGGCTGGCAGTCGATTGAAACCAGAGACTGCGTAATCCTTGATACGAAGTATGGTCTGGTGGCAATCCTTCCGATTGCGATGTCACAGGTCAGTTCCTGTAACTGGGAAGATCATGTCGTTGCAGGTGCAGAAGTAAAGAAGGGTGATCCGATGGGATATTTCCTCTTCGGCGGCAGTGATATTGTAATGGTTTTCCAGAAAGGTGTTTCACTCTCTGATATGAGCAGCACACATCTTCTCATGGGAGAAAACTATGCGCAGATCGAACTGGACGTTTCGGCAAAGTAAGGATGCACTATATATAAGGTGATAAATCAAAAAGATGCGTGAGCATCTTTTGTCGCATCTAACTGAGCTGTCGGAAAAGCTATGGAGCTTAATACTACTTCAAGCTTTACTCCTGGAATCAGACTCTCCTTAACAAATCCGGTTACTGGTGAATAGTCGAATGTATAACAGTTGTAATCTCTGCGACTTTTGGCGTTTTCCCAATCTATGATTGGCATATTCAGCCTCTCACTGATTCCGGCAATGACATTGTCTTTAAGCTTCTTTCTTTTTCCTTGCGTCAATGGATTTGAGAAACCGATGTCAATATCCTCGGAAAAACGGTCGATTATCCTATGACACTTTGAGAGCGATGCACCATCCTTGAAGACACATTCAGGAACTTCAGAGGCAAGCTGTTTGAGAATCATAGTGACGTAATAGTCTTTCTCTATGATGGCTGTTTCTCTATCATTCTGATCTGCTGATGTTGCGTTGAGCACATCTTTGAATAATTCTCTGTCTTCATGCAAAAGCATCATAAAGCCTCAATTCATACAGATTTCTGTAGATCTTATCAGGGTAGTCCTTTATGTATTTATCAATATCTTCACGTCTGATGTTTTCAGCGCGAATATAGCTGATTAATCTTGCGGAAACATCTTTGACCGGAAGGTCGCAGTACTGGTCAATATCTTTCAGCAGATCCAGAAACTGAAGTACTACATAATTCTCATTATCGATAGTCGTTCTTGCCCGTCTGAGCATAATTCTTTTGTTTCTGACCTTTACTTCACGAACTCTGGTGCTGGTATTATTGGTTACAATCTCGACCACATAAGGAACCTGTGTTGTAATACCAAGAATATTCGCAAATGTATTGCCCGAATAATAGCCGACAGTTTTACCGTTTCTCGAAATGTATTTTGCAATCGCAACTGCATCTGCCGTTAATGCAGAGCCGCCCTTCAGTCTGCTTTCTTTCGGAAGATAGTAGATGCCGGGTTTAAAGCGGTTGATTCTGCCATCATCACACAGAGTTTTAAACATCTGACGGAGGTTGTTATCTGTCACCGGAAGATTAACGTCAGAAACAAATATCGGTTCATTTGGCTCATAGTTTTCTAATAGATACTCGTAGAGCATATCTTCATCTCCTAACGCAAATATACATATACTTTCTATTTGTGTTATAACTATGATAACGCAATTCTACAGAAAATGTATAATACCGTTATTTTCTGGTGCTGCCATATGTATTATGTTTGTGTGCATATGAAACTCATGTGGTTTATAGACCAGGCGTGACTCGCCAAGATAACTGTCCCATAAATATGTGAGTATATTAAACTATACTAAAAAAGACTGTGCAGACTCGACTGATTAGAGCTGAGTATGCACAGTCTCTTTTTATCGTTCTTATTCTCGCGGTGCTGTTAATGTATACAGCTGAGGCAGAATCTCTGCCAGTACTTCCTGATATGCACATGCATCATCTGTAAGATAGCATGCGTTCTGACGACGGCAGCCGCCATGACAGATATTACGGAAACGGCAGTTTATGCAGGGCTCCTTTTCACAGGAAGACCTGAGGAAAGCTTTGGCGGTTCTGCTGTCGAAGAGTTCAGCGAAGGAAGAAGTCTGAAGATTGCCAAGCAGATATTCATCTACACAATAGAAATCACAGGGGTATACATCACCATTGGCTTCAATAACAAACTGCGCTGTGCACTTTCCCAGCATACCGCACTGATAAGGAGGAATCTGACAAAGCAGGTCTGCAAGGTTATCGAAGAGATTGACACTCATCCAGTGATTTTTCTGTGTTCCTTTGTACCAGACTTTGAAGAAGTCTCTGAAGAAACGACTGTACATCTTTGGTGTTAGTGACATGCCATCATCTGTACCATCCATAGGAGGTAAGCAGGGGATCAGCTGTACATAGTCCATGTGATGGCTGCGATAGAACTGGTACAGACCAGAGGCATGTTCTGCCAGCTGTCTGGTGATTACTGTCAGGATATTGACTTCAATCTTTTCCTTCTGCAATAACTCTACAGTATTGAGTACCTTGTAGAACACACTGTTTCCTTCCACGTCACGACGGAAGGCATCCATGTTAGCCTGATAGCCATCCAGTGAGATTCCGATCAGGAACTTATATTTTCTGAACAGAGGGATCCAGCTTACATCGATCAATGTTGCATTGGTCTGCAGAGCATAGTTTACATGAATGTTCTGATACTGGTCCATGCAGGCAGTGAAGTCAGTAAACCACTGCAGTCCGGCAACTGTAGGTTCTCCTCCCTGAAAAGCAATGTTTGCTGTGCCCTGATGATTTAACGCTTCATCAATTCGCTGACATACCGCAGCGACAGTTTCTGCACTCATGACACCATGCGAAACAAAAGAACGATTCTTTGTTTCATCAATGTAGAAACAATAACGGCAGCGAAGATTGCAGGAAGAAGATGCAGGTTTGATCATAACGGATATTGATTTCATAGGTACCTCTCGAATATGCATTTCATTATAGAGTACTCTTTCCGGAAATATTATATAAACTAAGTGGTTCTTAATGCTTGTTACATTCCGTTTGCACAAAAACGTATTATCATAATGACTATGAATAAGGAAAAACTGCACCAGCTGCCTCGGAAACATTTCAATACACTGAAGAACCATGTCTTCGACGGCGGACGGCTTCATCGCAGAGGCGAAAAACTGTATATCGAAAGCAGAACGGAACTGTTCGGACTGGAGATTATTTTCAATGCGCTCACGATGTTTGTGATCACTCCTTTTATCAGTACTTTGCTGAGCCTTTCCCTGAAGGCTTCACCTCTGCATTATCTGACCAATAATATTATTGGTATTTACCATGATCCCTTATTTGCTTTAGCCTCCATCTTCTGTGCATTCCTGATGGCTGTATGGGCTTTCTTTGAAATCATCATGATCATCAATGCCATTGACCAGATCAGACGCGGTGATGCCGTTACTCTGGAAAGTCTTCTGCCGATTGCAGGCAGAGATCTGAGGCGTCTGTTGATGCCGAAGAACTGGCCGCTGCTGATCTTATCCGGACTGGTACTTCCTTTCCTTAATATCTTTACAACCGGTACCTACCTGCAGAGTCTGCCAAGACCTGGATACATTATGGATGTCGTGTGGGAGACACCGCTCTATTCGGTTCTCTTTGTTGTCCTGCTTTCTTCCTTTGCCGGACTGGCATTGCGCCTGATGATGGTTTATCACTTCTTTGTACTTGGTGATGAAGACTTCAAGGATGCCGCAAGACACAGCAGTCAGATGATGCGCAGAAGCTGGTTCAAACGTCTTGGTCAGACTTTCTTTTCTACAACTTATATGACATGGCGACTGGCATTGCCGGCGATTGCTGTACCCTGGCTGATCGGCTTTCTGCTGTTCCCTCTTCATAACAGCAGTCTCATCTTCAGCTACAGTGTGATCATGAATAAGATCATTCAGCCTGCAGTGCAGTTTCTGGTGGAATGCATCAGTGCTATGACTTTATACAGCATCATCGGTGCTATGTACTATGACGAAGTATACGGAGGAAACTGGATGGCTCCGGAGCAGGCAAAGAAACGCTTCCGCTCCCGTGCCTTTGTACCTTCCTGTCTGGCCGGTTTCATGGCTTTCTGCATCGGTGCACTGATGCTGTTCTATATCGTCCCGGATACGATGAGGGATACGTTAATGGCAAATCATACGGAAGTCACTGCTCATCGCGGTGTAACGGATAATGCCCCGGAGAACTCATTGCGTGCCTTTGAAGATGCGATCACTATGGGGATTGTTGATTATGTAGAACTGGATGTACAGATGACAAGGGATGGTGTGGTAGTGGTATCCCATGATCCTACACTGAAACGTACAACCGGACAGAATGTACGTATTTGTGATCTGACTTATGAAGAACTGCAGAATATTCCTCTTCTTGGCAAGGATCAGAATGGCAATGAAGTAACAGCATCCATTCCTTCTCTTAAGCAGGTCATGATGATCTGCCGCGATAAAATCAAGATGAATATAGAGATTAAAGGCTGTGAAGAGTCACCGCTTCTGGAAAAGGCAACAGCGAATATCATCAAGGACTTTGGCTATATCAATAACTGTGTTGTAACCAGTCTTGACTATGAATCACTGGTAAAGATCAAGGAAGCAGCACCGCAGATCTGTACAGGCTATATCCTGGCCATGGCAATCGGTGATTACTATACAATGCCGGATGTAGATTTCTTCTCTGTAGAATCTACCTTCATCTCACGTAAGATGGTAGAAAACCTGCATGCCTTCGGCAAGGAAGTACATGCCTGGACAATCAGTACGGAAGATGATGCAGCGAAGATGCTCGAGTGCCGTGTAGATAATCTGATCACCAACGACCCGGTTACTATTTCAGCTGCGATTGTCAAAGCAGGCAATGTCCCGCTGCGTCTGTACGACCTGTATCGAAAGTACTGGGATCCTGTTGAAGAGGATGATGGCCAGCCGTTATCTATTGATGAAGCGTGATCAAGGGAGTTTGTATGATTGCGGTATTCAACAGAAAGGAACTGCTGGTTACCATGAACTATGACCAGCAGATCAATACACAGGAAACACTGAAAATCACAATACTCGGTATGTGTCCTGTTCAGTGAATGCTTTCACATGATAATAAACATGCATTCATACAGGAGGAAGCACTATGAATCAGGTACAGATCGGAACATTCATTGCTCAAATGCGCAAAGAAAAAGGGATGACACAGAAACAGCTGGCAGAGATGCTGGGAACCAGTCAGAAGTCTATATCCAGATGGGAGAATGGCAGAACCATGCCTGATCTCTCTTTATATGAACCCTTGTGCGAAGCTCTGGGAATTCAGGTATCCGAACTACTGTACGGAAAGCGGATGAGCAGCGAGGAAAGAATCGACTGCAGTGAAACGACAGCTCTGAATCTGTTTGCGACAAAGTCACAGCTGGAAACATTTGCGATCTACACGGAGATTCTGATTGTGGTAGGAATGTTAATTGCGATTACATTGACAAAGATGCTGGCAAAGACAGTACCGGAAATGATCATGACACTGCTGTCAGGATGGTTTGTCTGGGGCTTCGGACTGTTTCTGAGAGTAAAGATCAGAAAGGCTATTCAGAATCTTGAGAGGAGATAAACCTGTGGTATATACAGAAGGTATCGACATGGTGAAGATCATCGTCCTTTCCATGCTTGGTCTGGTTCTTATGGGCATCGGCATTAAAAATTTCAGAGGAGATATTTCTTCCGTTCACTGGTATAACCGCAGACATGTTGCAGAAGAGGATATCCCCGGATACGGAAAGTGCATCGGGACAGGAACTATCATCATTGGAGGTTCATTGTTAATCACTGCAGTGCTGGAAGCTTTGCACAGAGCGGATGTATCTGATGCTTTTGCATTAGGCAGCTGTGTGATGGGACTCATCATCATGCTGTATGGACAGTTCAGATACAACAAGGGAATTTTCTGATCAACATTTAAAGTATCGCTATTTTCAAACATATAGTTGATGACTGTCCACCTGAGTGAACAGTAAGATCATGTCATATCATTTACTATACAGGTGCGAGGTAAATGAATATGGCAATCGAACGTGAATATCTTGAATCCCTTAGTCCTGTTGAACTGGACATGATTGATGCTTTCTTATCTGAAAGGAAGGATGC
>JAZUHS010000094.1:0-5614 GCA_045641845.1 Bulleidia sp.
TAGGAAAACCGACAAAACTATTTTCGATAAAACCTACAAATTTATATTGTATTTTGCATCATGTTCTGTGTACCGAAGGTGGTATGGATCAGAACAGTGTTTATCATTCTGTGAATTACATTAACTATGAATCACTACGCAAATCTTTCCGCAAACAGCTTCTCGACAAAATGAAAGCCGCTCTGCCTAAAGGTTCAAAAGAATACATCCAGTTATCTCAGCTGATTTCCAGGTGTTATCAGGATAACAGAGAAGGCTTCTACGTTAATGCGCCTCCCAATGGAATGGATGAAAAAGGTAAGGACAAAGTTGTATCTTACATCATCCGTTATACAGGAAGACCTGCCATGGCACAGAGCCGTATCTCTTCTTACAGCTATGAAAAGAAGGAAATCTCATACTGGTATGATGACCATAAGACTAACAAACACATTACAGTTACAGAACATGTATATCAGTTCATGCTTAAGCTGATCCGTCATATTCCTGATCGCAATTTCAAGATGACACGCTATTACGGCATCTATGCCTGTGCGGATCACAAGCATAAGAAATCTGTCAGATTAAAGCTGAAACACAAATCCAGCAACTGCAGTTACCGACGTTTACACTACCGTCGTTCTCTGATCACCGTATTCGGTGTTGACCCTCTCCTGTGCACTTGCGGACACTACATGGAATACGTTGACTTCTATGTTCCATCACGTACTTCGTGCGCCAATGTTCCGCCATAATCCTTTTCGTTTACGAAGAGGCTGTGCAGACCTCAGTATTTGCTTTACATATCAGACTTTATTCTGCATACGTGACGAAAACAAATCGGCAGACCAGTGTGACCTGATCTGCCGCACCAAACTACACCTTGGATCCGTAGAGTGCATAAATACGTAACTCTGATTACGTGTTTTTGTCATGCCTTTTCTTCACACAGTCTGTTTTTCGTTACCATTCAACCCAAGAAGAAAATTTCTATAACATAAAAGAGCGCAGTATTACGAATCTGCACTCTTTGGTTCTAAACAGTCACCGAAGGTGACTTATTGTTCTGTTTATAAGGAAAAATATCTGTAATGTAAGGGGTAACACAGAAAGAATACTATAGATATTTAGAGGGAACAGATTATAATAACTGCAAACTGAAAGGAGAATGACTTATATGCGTAAAACAAAACTGATTTGTACAATCGGTCCTTCCTCTGAAAACAAGGAAACACTGATTGGTTTATGTAAAGCGGGTATGAATGTAGCCCGTCTGAATTTCTCTCACGGCACATATCCCGAACATCAGAAGAAAATCGACCTCATCAAGGAGGTTCGTGAAGAACTTGGAATGCCTATCGGCATCATGCTGGACACAAAGGGTCCCGAATACCGTATTCGTACTTTTGCCAACGGAAAGGTTTTCGTAAAGGAAGGAGACCGCTTCACCTTTACCGTGGATGAGGTGGAAGGAGACGAGACACGTGTCAGTGTCAACTACAAAGGTCTGGTAAACGATCTGAATGCCGGGGATCAGATTCTTGTAAACAATGGTTTGGTTGTATTTGAAGTTACGGAACTGGAAGGAAACAATGCACATTGCAGATGCCTGATCGGCGGTGAACTGAGCAATCGCAAGAGCATGTGCTTCCCCAACAAGGTAATGACAGGACCTTACCTGAACGAACAGGATAAGAGCGATCTTCTGTTCGGCATCAAGAATGACGTAGACTTCATCGCTGCTTCCTTCGTATCCACAAAGAAGGATATGGAAGAACTGAAGAACTTCCTGACAGAGAATGGCGGCGGAGATATCGATCTGATTGCCAAGATCGAGAATCGTTCCGGTGTGGACCATGCGGCAGAAATCTGTGAAATCGCAGACGGTATCATGATTGCCCGCGGTGATCTGGGTGTGGAAATTCCCTTCGTGGAGGTTCCTTCTGTACAGAAGCAGCTGACAAGCACATGCCGTATGCTGGGTAAGAGAGTCATCACAGCAACGGAAATGCTGGAATCCATGATTTACAATCCCCGTCCTACCCGTGCGGAAATCTCCGACGTAGCCAATGCGGTATACGACGGTACTTCTGCGGTAATGCTTTCCGGTGAATCTGCAGCCGGCAAGTATCCTGTACTGGCTGCTGCAACGATGGCGGAAATCTGCGAATTTACCGAACAGAAGACCAACTTCCGCAAGCGTTTCTATTCTTATGATTTCCGTATCCAGAATACGCTGGATGCCGTTTCCCACGCTACATGTGCCATGGCCATCGACGTTCAGGCAAAGGGTATTGTTGTATGTTCCGTATCCGGAAAGACAGCGATGATGGTCAGCCGTTTCCGCTGCCCTGTGGATATTATCGGCATGACTACGAATGAGAGAATCTATCGTCGTCTGGCACTGAGCTGGGGTGTAACTCCCGTTCTTTCCGAAGAATTCACTTCCCAGGATGTCATGTTCTATCATGCAATTGGCAGTGCAAAGAGTGTGCTCGGTCTGGAAAAGGGCGATAATGTCGTACTGACAGGCGGCCCGATGAACGGTAAGAGAGGCAATACAAATACCATTAAGGTTGAATCCGTGTAATCACTTTCGGAATTCCTGCGATGCAGGAGTTCTTTTTATGTGGCGAAAGCTGGGTTGCATATGAACGGATTGCCTGATGATACTGCGGGATCCTGCTCAGATATCCGGCGGTCTTCTTCCAAACCGGAATTGATTCAGCTTCTATGTGCTGTTCATCAGATATACTGCCGAACCGTTTAATTTCTGCACGGAATTCTTCTCTCAATTCCATCAAAATTCTTCCAAGAAGATTATCTCCTCTCCAGTTTTGTGCGTTTTTCCACTTGTGATCATGAAGGTTGATCCCAATGCCCCAGGCAGTATCTCTTCCTGCACACTCTGCAAGCAGAGCATCTCCGGTACCAAGAAGGATGCTCATCACTTCTGGATTCTGTATACATTTCTGTCTGACTGCAAATTTCACAGCATCATATCTGGTATTCTCCCATACTTTTCTGATCGTACCATAATTACCGAAGTATTTTGGACCAGCATAATTTTTGATTTCTTCCGGATCTTCTGTTCCCATGATCAGGTCATTCAGATCAAATCGGCGTGCAAGCAGGACCTTTCGCGACATCATATACTGTTCTACACAGCAGTATTTACGATCTGCAAATTCAAAGCCGGCAGGATACCAGTTGCTGAAAACACCATATTCTTCATCAGGTTTGTGAAAGCCAATAATTGTCATCTCGTTATTCATATTTGATTTTCTACTTTAGGTTTACACACATAGTGTATGACTCGCCGGACTTAACAACGTCCCTGTTTGAGAGACATTACTTGACAATTGGATATTGTATATTCCGTGTGAACTGATCAGGGTTTCCGCCATAAATGCGTAATTCTGATTGCGTGTTTTTGTAATGCCTTTTCTTCACACAGTCTGTTTTTCGTTACCATTCAACCCAAGAAGAAAACTCCTGTAACATAAAGAAAGGGATATTCATAGCGAGTATCCCTTTTATCATGCTTATTCTTCTGTTAAAAGACGGTACAGTTCTTCCGGTGTCCTGGCGATAGCACAGGCACCTTCCTCCTGCATGCTTTCGACTGTACCAAAGCCCCAGGATACACCGATGCACGGCATCTGATGAGCATTCGCACCTTCAACATCGAAAGCAGTATCGCCTACCATCACCGCTTTTCCTGTTTCCCCGCTCTGTTCGAGCAGATAGCGGATGACAGCATCCTTCGTATCACGGGAGGCATCCTTTGTCGCACCGGCAATGATATCGAAGTACTGTGAGAGATTGAACTTCTCGAGAATCTGAATGGCTGTGGCTTCCGGCTTGGAAGTTGCGACATACAGCTTCTTTCCTGCCTTCTGCAGTTTCTGCAGAAGAAGTTCAATACCATCATAGGGAACATTCTCAAATTTGCCTTCGACATTGTAGCGGCCGCGGAAGATGGCAATTGCTTCTCCAACGTCTTCTTCCTTCACACCGAACTTCGGGAAGGTCACACGCAGCGGCGGTCCGATGAATACACGCAGAGCATCCAGACTTTCATAGGCAATCCCGTAATGATCCAGGGCTAAAGCTGCACACTTTGTAATACCAAGAGATGAATCTGTTAATGTACCGTCAAGATCAAACAGTACTGCATCATATTTCGACATATTTATTTACCTCTGATTCCTAAAGTATTCTAGCATAAACACGCATCGGATTATGCTGATATGCTGTAACTTTGTATTACACGGAAAATGAAAAAGGAGTATCATAAGCAGGAGTTGCGGAGGTAACAAAACTATGGATTTCAGTAAGCTGTTTAACCTGCAGTTCATGATGTTTGCGGAAATGGCAATCGGCTACATCATCTGCAGAATGCATATCCTCAAGCCTTCTGATCGAAGCGTATTGTCAAAGCTTGTCATCAACGTTCTTCTTCCCGCCAGCATTCTCAATGCCTTCAAGATGGAAATGACAGTGGAAGTACTCAACAGCTTCTTTCAGATCTTCATCGCTTCCTGCGGTGTTCAGCTGTTATGCACAGTACTGGCAAAGTTTGCTTTCAACAAGGTCATCCCTTCCCGCAAGCCCGTCATGCAGTATGCAACGGTATGTTCCAATGCCGGTTTTCTGGGCAATGCCGTAGCGGAAGGTGTCTATGGTGCGGAAGGTCTGCTGTTCGGTCAGATCTATCTGATTCCTCTGCGCATTGTCATGTGGACTGCAGGTGTTTCCTACTTTGCCTCCAGTGGCAGAAAGAACAATGTACTCAAGAGCATCATCACTCACCCCTGCATCATTGCCTGCGGTCTTGGTATTGTCCGTATGGTTCTGGCAATTCCCTTCCCCGCTGCTGTCGATCAGACACTGGCCGCCCTGGGCAGATGTGCTACCCCGCTGATCATGATCTTCCTGGGCATGATTCTGGAAGAAATCGGCTTTGGCTCCATGCTGGAAAAGGATAACCTGCTGTTTGCGCTTCTGCGTCTTGTCATCATTCCCCTGATCGTTCTTGGCGGATGCATGGCTCTGCATTTAGAACCTCTGATTACAGGCCTTTCCGTTGTTCTTGCGGCAATGCCTGCCGGCAGTACTACAGCGGTTGTAACCGAGCAGTACAATGGTGATGTGCACTTCGCCGCAAACTGCGTTGTCCTTACAACCCTGCTGTCTATTGCCTTATTGCCTGTCTGGGTCATCTTCCTGAATATGATTCTGGGTATCTGATCCAAACCATTCATATCTATCAAAAACAGCACCTGTTCTCAGTTCTTACTGCAACAGGTGCTTTCTTCTTTTCCTGCGGATTCTGTTGATATGCCTTTCAAAGCTTCCGGAGCGGATCAGTTCGGCAATGACATACTGTTCAAAGACAGGTACAGTACACGAATATTCTCCGAACTTAGTCTCAAATGAGAAATAGAATAAATCGATACGATTTATTCCTTTGAGAAGCACAGTTGTCTGCACCTCTTCCGGGATTCTCTCTATCCCTTATCCCCTATCAGGGATTGCATGTTGTTCTTCAGATCGATCCGGATGTCTGATTACCCGTATCCTTCTGAAGTCCGGCTCATATGCCTCAAATGCTGCAGGAATATTCTTTCTC
>JAZUHS010000095.1:0-5353 GCA_045641845.1 Bulleidia sp.
GACATGGCTACGATCCGACTTTCCCAGATTCGTTGACCGTTTCGAACTGTTCATCGCCGGCAAGGAAGCTGCCAATGCCTACACTGAGCTGAATGATCCGATTGATCAGCTCGAACGCTTCAAGGCACAGCTTGCTGAAAAGGAACTGGGCAATGATGAAGCAAGTGATATCGATATGGACTTCATCGAAGCGCTCGAATACGGCATGCCTCCGACAGGCGGTATCGGCTATGGTATCGACCGTATGGTAATGCTGTTCACTGAACAGGATTCCATCCGTGATGTACTGCTGTTCCCGACAATGAAGCCGATTGATAAGTAAGATCAAGAAACCCGGAGCTTTCCAGCTGGAAAGCTCCTTTTCCTTTTGAGCAAATACGTATAAGCAATGACGGTCATCGTTTATCATGAAGGCATAGTGAAAGAGGTACATCATATGAGTGAATACAAGGTACAGATCAATACATCCCTCTGCATCGGCTGCGGTCTTTGCAGATCCGACTGTGTAGGAAGCGATATCGAACTCGTCAACGGCAAGGCGCATGCACGCGGTCTCAGCTGTATCCATTGCGGACACTGCGAGGCGATCTGCCCGGTCAATGCCGTAACATTAACAGGCTATGGCGATCAGGTCGAAGCTTATGAAGAACAGACACGTCTGGATCCTGAGGATCTGCTCAATGCCATCCGTACGAGACGTTCCGTACGTCAGTTTACAGAAGAAAAGATCGATCAGAAGATCATCGATGATATTCTCGAAGCAGGCAGACTTGCCCCTACCGGCGGCAATGGTCAGTCCACTTCCTATGTCATTCTGAACTCTAAGCAGGATGAATGCGAAGCTGTCGCTGTCGGCATTTTTTCCAAAGCCATTCAGATGGGAAAGATTGTGATTTCCGCACTGAAGAACATGGAGATGGATGAACATTTCTTCTTCAAGAAGGCTCCTGTTGTCATTGTCATCTTCGGCAAGGACAAAGTCAGTGCCTCACTTGCAGCAGAGAACATGGCCTTCATGGCAGAAGCGCATGGTCTTGGTGTACTCTTCAGCGGCTTCTTTACAACCTGTGTGAACATGAGTGCAAAGCTGCGCCGCATCATGGATGTACCGGCAAAGCCTAAGGCTGTTACCACTCTTGTCATCGGTTATCCTGCCGTGAAATACCGTCGTACTGTACATCGTAAGCCTTTAAATGTAAAAGTACTCTGATGTATCAGAACAATCTGTCATACAATAAGCAGGTATAGGAGGACGCAGTATGAAGAAACATGCAGTTCTGTATGTACATGGTCAGGGCGGCAGCAGTGCAGAAGCAGACTTCTACAAGCCGTTATGTCCCGATTATGATGTCATCGGTTTATCCTTTGCCGATTTTACTCCTGCAGGCACAAAGGAGACTCTGCAGGAAGCGTATCACAGCCTAAGTAAAGAATACGAAAGCATTTCCCTGATTGCCAACAGCATCGGAGCCTTCTTCAGCATGCTCTGGCTGCAGGAATATCCCCTGCAGAAAGCATATCTGATCTCCCCTGTCCTGGACATGGAAGGTCTGATTCTTGGCATGATGAAGTATCATGGCGTATCCGAAGAACAGCTGAAGCAGGAAGGTACCATCACCGCCGAGAATGGCGATGTCATGGACTATGCCTATCTCACTTTCGTACGCGAACATCCGATTACCTGGAAAATACCGACGGAAATCCTGTATGCCGGTAATGATTTCCTCACACCGCGCAGTGTCGTTGATGCTTTTGTCGAAAGTCATGACTGCGGCTTATGTGTGATGGAAGATGGCGAACACTGGTTCCATACACCTGAACAGCTGGCCTTCTTAAGTGCATGGCTGCAGAAGGTGCTGCTATGAAACAGCTGCTGCTGAGAGGCATTCGTCTGGATCAGGAAGCGATTCCCTTCGACAGCTATGTCCGAAAGATCCCCTCTCTTCACCTGGATCATCTCGACTTTCATCAGTCTGTGACCTTTCTGACCGGAGAGAACGGCTCCGGCAAATCCACTTTGCTGGAAGCAATTGCAGTCGCTTCCGGTTTCAATCCTGAAGGCGGCACCCGCAATTATCATTTCTCTACCTACGATTCCCACTCCCCTCTGCATGATGCTATACGACTGATTCGCGGTACAAATCGCATCCGCACCGGATATTTTCTGAGGGCAGAGAGCTTCTACAATGTCGCAACATTTGAAGAAAAAGAATATGTAGACCCGAATCATCCTTCACAGGAATTCCATAAGCGTTCGCATGGCGAAAGCTTTCTCAGACTGGCCGAAGTTTACCTGAACGGCGGCGGTCTTTACTTCTTCGACGAACCGGAAGCGGCGCTGTCTCCGCAGCGTCAGATGACATTGATGCTGCAGATTCATGCCTGTGCAAAACAGGGTGCACAGTTCATCATTGCCACCCATTCTCCGATTCTCCTCAGCATGCCCGATGCCGAGATCCTCAGTTTCGATGATGGTCATATCCACCCTTGTACATATGAGGAAACCGGCAGCTATCAGGTCACAAGCATGTTCATCAACAACCGTGAACGTATACTGAACGAACTGTTCAGTCAGGAAGATAACGAACAATGAAACCTATTACCCTTCTGCACGACACCAGGCGTGCCTATATCTACAGCTATGGAAACGGCGGCAAGATCACTGTTTCCAAGCGCTTCAAGCTTCAGGATGAAATCGATCTGGTCGAAGCTATCGATGAACAGATGATCGATGTCACCAATGCCATGGACACAAAGACAACCATCAGTATCGCTGATCTTGCGATTGATGAGCGTGCCTTTGCGGCCATCGATCTGATTCTGGAACATCTTGGTGAAGCAGTGATCACAGAATGATAAAAACACCATGAATGCAGATGTTCAATCTCTGCAGTTCATGGTGTTTTATTTATCTGATCCGTTCCGTCTGAACCATCACAAAGCCTTCCGAACTGTACAGATCCACTGCCTTCTGATTCCACATGGCAACATGCAGCTGTACGACAGGATACTGTTTTCTGATCAGATGCACGGCATAGCGAAGAAGACGATGGCCATATCCCTGACCACGCCAGGGATATGCCACAATCAGATCATCCACTTCATTCTCCTTGATGGTGACTGCACCGATGATTTCATCGTTTTTCTTCAGCACATAGGTATGATCCTGAATAGCGAGAATATAGCGATCATCCTGCAGAAAGTCATACGGTTCAATGCCAAGAGCCTTACGCATCGGATGAAAACAGGCATTGTAGATGCTTCGGTATGACACAAAGTCTTCACTTTGCAGTTTCTGACAGACGATGCCGCTGTCTGCACATTCTGCTTGTTCCGGAAGAATCATCGTACCGGCATAAACTGCCATTATTCGAAGTATTCCTTTACCCAGGAAGGACTGCAATGAAGATTCAGCTTCTGTTCCAGAGCATAAGCTGCACGGATGATGGTCTTTTCATCATACGGAAGCCCGATCACCTGAATAGATACAGGCTGCGGATCTTCTTCATTGATTTCCGCGCAGGGAATGGCAATCACGGGATTGCCGGATACCGGTGCAATATGGCTGACCTGTACCATGGCCAGACATTTCAGATTCTTTTCCTTGATTGTCCCATCAATCAGTTCATGTGTCCTGGCATCAATACGCATGCGTTCGCTGATATATTCAGGTTCATTGAGCAGACCGGAGCACTTGTCGCTGTCTTCGAGAAGATCCTGTCCATAAACCAGACATGTCTCAGGATGAGCGTTGTTATAAGCCACAATATCACTGAGATGTTCCATCTTTGTTAAGCCCTTTACAGATGCAAGATAACGTTCCATGGCATTCTTGAATTCATGATACAGCAATGCACCTTCGCCGGAATCATTGTCATCCAGTGTCACTTCCATTACTTCCGCACCGCATGCTTCAAGGGTTCTCTTTGCAAGTTCATAGGCTTCCTGCTGCTGAGGACGCATCTTGTATTTTGTTGTTGTCACAAGACCAATACGCCATCCTTTGATATCATCTACGCAGGCATCCAGATATGTCTCATCTGTTTCATTGTATGTTGCTGCATCCAGCGGATCTTTACCCTGGATCACTTCCAGTACAGCTGCACAGTCTTCGACACATGTCGCCATCGGACCGGCTGTATCCTGAATGGAACTGATCGGAATGATACCGGTTCTGGAAACACGGCCTACAGTAGGCTTAATAACCGTCACAGCGTTCGCTCTGCCGGGAGAAGTCAATGACCCATCCGTTTCTGTTCCGATCGTATACGGCGTATAACGAGCCGCTGCGGCTACACCCGAGCCGGAGGAGCTGCCGGAAGGATCAAAGCCCTTCTTATACGGAGACACAACCTGCCCGCCGCGGCTGGAGAAGCCGGAAGGTTCTTCACTTGCTTTCCAGTGTGCGAACTCGGAAAGGTTTGCCTTGCCCAGAATCAGCGCACCGGCATCCTTCAGTTTCTGAATGACAAAAGCATCTTCGTTTGGAATCAGATCTGCCAGAGCTTCGGAACCGGCTGTATTATGCATGACATCCTTAACGGCGATATTGTCCTTGACCAGTACCGGAATTCCATGAAGAAGGGAACGAGGACCCTTTTCCTTCAGTTCCTGATCCAGGGCTCTGGCCAGAAACATCACATCGGGGTTAAGTTCAGCCACGGCTGTCAAACCATGGCCATTGCGGTCATCTGCAGCGATTCTCTGCAGGGAGTGTTCTGCCAGCTGTACGCTGGTCACAGTGCCTTCTCGCAGACACTGTGCAAGTTCTCTGATTTTCATTTTTACACCTCCAGCTGAAACATCTGATTCAGAAGATCTATACCGGTCTTTGTACGGAAGACATTGTCCCGGAAGTTTCTGACTGCTTCCGCAGGCAGATTCTTTTCCTCACTGTTGACCAGATAATCCGCTTCCAGCAGAATGCGATGATCAATCCCGTCAACATCCGTATAGGTATGATGATGAGCAACCAGCCAGATCATTCTTTCCTTGTCTTCCTCAGCAATATCAAACTGCTTCAGAAACGGACGCAGCAGCGCTTCGCTTTCGATTTCCTGATACTTACCGGAACCTGACGGCAGATTGTACTTCACACGGCATAACGGTACCGCGATATCATGAACGATCGCTGTCATTTCCAGAATGTTCTGTGTATGGTCATCCAGACCTTCCAGAATACCGATCGTATGGGCATAGCCCCATACCTTGACAAAATGTGCTACATCCTTGCGATTGCCTTCACTATAGGCAATCATTGTCTTCATTAATTCTTCTTTCAGCATGTTTTTCCCTCTTGTTGTTATCCGCTATTCTACTCGCCCGAAGGCAGTAAGTCGGAGGCCAAGCGGTC
>JAZUHS010000096.1:0-3356 GCA_045641845.1 Bulleidia sp.
TTCCGCTGTGAGCATCCGGAGGCTTTCTGGACAGCCGGATATTCCATGTCCTATTACAATACACTGGATCATATTGTTTCCATCAGCTATACCGATGAATCCGATTATGAGGCAGTATCAGAAGAAATCCGGACAGCAGCCCAATCGGTGATCAAAGAGGCGATGCAGTATGAAGATGTCTATGATCAGATCCTGTACTTCTATGACTGGATTATCGATGAGACTGTCTATGAAAAAGCTTCGACATATAACCAGGATATCCGCAGTGTCTTCCTGTACCATGCCAGTGTCTGCAGCGGCTATGCCAGAGCTTTTCAGTATTTCTGCAATGAAGCTGAAATTCCCTGTGCGGTCATCAGAGGACGTACCGGCGATGAATCGCATGCATGGAATGCTGTGTGGATTGATGATCAGCCATACTGGGTGGATCTGACCTGGGGTGATCCGGTTTTTGAAGAGGATCCTTCCATGCAGCAGAAGAACTATGATTACTTCTGCACTGGTGATGAAGTGCTTCTGAACACGCATACACCGGGAGTGAGTATTGAACTGAGTGATGGTTCAATAGAGGATGTTTTTGTCTATCCGGTCTGTGATGATATGTCGCGTGACTATTATGTGCTGCAGGGTGCATATTTTCCTGAATATAACGACTATGCCGTCAGAGACTTCATCTGGCAGAATCTGGATGAAGGAGAAAATGAAAATATTCTTTTACGATTCGGCAGTCATCGTGCATATGAAGCAGCCTTTGACGATCTGTTCAAAGAGAATGTCTGGGTGGAGGATATTCTGATGGACTGGTATCAGTGTTCATTGCGTTACTGGTATTCTTACAATGATAAATCATGCACGATGAGACTGTCGGTATATCCGCAGTGATGATTTGAAACGTAAATGAAAACGTTTATAATTAGATAGAAGTATTATTTGAATACGGAGGTGTAATTCATGGCAGATAAAGATCTGAAAAGCATGAATCGTACAGAACTGATCGAAATCATTTATACATTGAGACAGTCCGCGATTGAACTTGAAAAGCAGAATGATGAACTGAAGGAAAAACTGAACGACAGAATCATCCGTATTCAGAAAGCCGGTTCGCTGGCGGATGCATCTGTTTCTCTGAACAATGTATTTGCCAAGGCGCAGATCGCGGCAGATGAATATCTGAAGTCTCTGGAGTTTGCGGATTCCCAGGCAGAGGCATGGGCTCGCAGCAAGCGTGAGGAAGCAAACAGAACAGCCGATGAGATTGTAGCCAAGGCTCGTCAGGAAGCGGAAGCACTGACTTCCAGAACAAAGGAAACTGCAAGAGAGTGTCTGACTGCAGCAGTGAAGCGCGCACATCAGCTGGAAAGCGAAGCAGAGCAGGAAATGACTGCAACGAAGAGTGAATGTGAAGCATTAAGAGCCAAGACAGAAAAGGATATCGCTGAACAGTGGGAATCCTTCCAGGCTAAGATCGGTGAAATTACTGCTAAGTATGCGGATCTGAAGAAGGTTATCGAAAGTGCTGAACAGCTGAATCTGCTTCTGGCAGGTAAGGAATAAGAAAGAGAATACATGCCTTGGCATGTATTTTTAGTGAGGTGAAAAATGTCTGTAATTGTTGGTATCTCCGGTGGAACGATGCAGTCCAACCATGAACTGAATAAATATGCTCTGTCTTTGACAAACAAGGAACATCCTACGGTTCTCTTTATTCCGACGGCAACCCATGATCCCCAGGAATATATTGATTATATGGAGAACTATTATCATGAACTGGGATGTACGTATCTGACTTTATGTCTTTGTCTGAATACATATACAAAGGATGAAATCCGTGATCTGTTCAGACAGGCAGATCTGATTTATGTCGGCGGCGGTGATACAGGTTTCCTGATGGAACAGTTCAGAGCCTGCGGTGTAGATGAAGTAATCCGTGAATTCTATGATACAGACAAGGTATTTACCGGTGTATCTGCCGGTACGGTCTACTGGTTCCACAGCGATTTCAGTGATACGGATTTCTTCAAGAATCCGGATGACTGGGATTACCGCTTCCTGGATTGTCTGGATTATTTCCCTTATACCATGTGTCCCCACTACAATGAACCCGGCAAGGAACAGTTTGACTGGCGTGTAAAGGGACAGAATTATTCGGGTCTTGCGCTGGATAATGATACAGCTCTTGTGATCCGCGGCAGACATGCGGTAGTGAAGACCTTCAATCCGGATATGAAGGCATATATCTTCGATGCCTGGAGAAACTGGGAGAAGAGAGAGTTTACTGAGATTGATCTTTGAGAACATGCGAACGTATGTTCTCTTTTTTCACTTTATAATGAACAATATATCATTACGTTCATGAATATGCGTTATGAACGTATGACTGAACTATTCATATAAGGAATAGCGGTAATATCCGCTGACTCATACAATAGAAGTGGAAGAACTGCTGTCATGTGGAAACTGAACATTATTTTCTGGTTTCCTGAAAGGGCAGGATCGATGCATTCTGATATGCGGAAGATCATGGGAGAAAACAATATGACATTTGATATGGAAAAGTACAATCAGTGGCCTGCGCGTCATAAGCATGATGCTAAGCCCAATCCGAAGATTATCAAGCTGGGCAGAAAGATTACGGATGTTGCTCTGCATAAGATCTTCGGCATTAAGACAGAGGATCCTGAATACTGGGGTCTTGCGGATATTCTTACGGACGGAATGGCAGACATTGCTCTGGCTATGAAAGTGCGTACACCTTATACCTTTGAGGAACTGCGTACCCTGTGCAAGGTTACAGATGAAAATCTGGAACAGTTCAGGAAGGATCTGGACGAACTGTGCTATGTAGGTCTTCTGGAATATGACTATGGCTATCATTATGACCACAATGGCCGTACAGCGCCGCTGGGAGAGAGAAGATATATCCTTTCTCTGTATGTTCCCGGTTCTGCGGAAATGTTCAATATCGAAGAAAGACCGGATGGTTCTAATCAGCGTCTGATTGATCATCCTGATCTGGCTGCCTTCTTTGAACGTATGACATATATTCCTCTGGAAGGTCTGACACAGATGATTCCTCCGGGCGGGGCTGGTGTCGGAATGCATGTCATTCCGGTGGAAAAGGCAATTTCCATGGAGAATACATCCATTGATATCGAACACATTTCCTACTGGCTGAAGAAGTATGAAGGCCATATCGGTGTAGCAAGATGTTCCTGCCGTGCTTCCCGAAAGATTATCGGTGAAGGCTGTGCGGATGATGATTTCGCATGGTGCATCGGTGTCGGTGATTTCGCTGACTACTGCCGTGAAACTGGCAAGGGTCATGACATTACCTACGATGAAGCTATGGCAATTCT
>JAZUHS010000097.1:0-9543 GCA_045641845.1 Bulleidia sp.
AATTCAGGAAGGGCATTTCACCTGAAAGGGTGGAATGCCTTTTTTAGCAAAGGAGTTTTTATGCCGAAGATTGATCTGATTACAGGATTTCTTGGATCCGGAAAGACGACATTTATCCGCAGATATGCACGCTGTCTTGCCAGACACGGGGAACGTGTAGGCATTATTGAGAATGACTATGGTGCCATCAATGTGGATATGATGCTTCTGAATGATCTGAAAGAAGAAGGAATCGGTCTGGAAATGGTAGCAGGAGGATGTGACTATGACTGTCATCGCCGTCGCTTCAGAACCAAGCTGATCACCATGGCTCTTTTAGGTTATGACAGAGTGATCGTAGAACCTTCCGGTATCTTTGATGTAGATGAGTTCTTTGATCTTCTGCAGGAAGATGATCTGTATGATCGCTATACCATCGATAATGTACTTGCGATAGTTGATGCATCATTGAATGATGAGATGAGTGATCAGGCTGATTATATGCTTGCTTCACAGATTGCCTGCTGCGGCAAAGTCATCTTCTCCTTTGTTAAGGAAACAGGTCCTGAAAAGACAGAACGTACGATCGCACATATCCGTGAAGCTCTGCAGAAGGTATCCTGCAGGCGTATCTTCAGCAACAGCGAATTCTATGCAAAGGATCGCGATGATATGACAGATGAAGACTATCTGCTTCTGGCAAAGTCGGGATATCGTGAGACAGGCTTTGTAAAGAAATATGCAATTGATGATGCGGGCTTTGAGTCGTTGTTCTTCATGAATACGTCTTTAAGCAGGGATGAAATTCTTGCGGCAGTAGAAAAGATCTGGAAAGATGAGAAGTGCGGCAGAGTGATGCGCATCAAAGGCTTCATTCCGGAAGGAGAAGGCTGGCTGGAACTGAATTCTACACACTTTGATACAGACCTGCGGCCGATCTCTGCCGGTCAGGAAATTCTGATTGTCATCGGTGAACAGCTTAATGCAGAGCATATCGACGAGTATTTTCCGTCTGAATTCTCTACAATACGAACACAGTAAAAAAGAATATGAAAAAAGAAGTCTGAGTGATGATTGTTCAGACTTCTTCTGTATCTGTATGACGAGATTGATAGGAGTAGATGCACCCGCAGTAATCCTGACGATACAGCTGATGGGCATCTACCAGTTCCTTCTGTCGTACCTGACCGCCGCCTTTCTTGAAGTCACTGTAGAAGTATCGGACAGCAGGGTACTTGGCGGACAGATCACGGCCGATTTCATTCATCTTCTGTGAATCCTTCTGACGGGAGATGGACATGATGGTTGTGAAGTAATCATAACCATGTTCAGCTGCATATCTGTATGCCTCATCCATGCGGTAGGCATAGCAGAAGAAGCAGCGTTTCCATCCTTCCGGATCATCCTTTCTGGGTTCGAGCATCTTTGTATATGCTTCATTGTCATATGCAGGGATGATCAGTTCAATCGCAGGGTTCGTTTCTTCAATGTAGCGCACCAGTTCATCACGGCGACGTTCGTATTCAGCCGTCGGCCAGATGTTGGAATTGTTGTAGTAAACAGTGACATCGAAGATTTCCGCCAGCATTTCCAACGGCCATGAAGCACATACGGCACAGCAGGCATGAATCAGAATACGCGGTTTGCGATCTGTGAATTCCTGACGGATTGTGGCGATTTCCTTCTGGGAGAGAAGATAATAGTTAACTTTCGAGGAAGACTTTCTGCCTTTGAGATAGGCAATATACTCTTCCTTTTCTTCGTTATTCATTTGTCAGCAGCATGCAGTCGCCGAAGGAGAAGAAACGATAGCGTTCCTGTACAGCTTCCTGATAAGCCTGCATGATTGTGTCATAACCTGCTAAAGCACAGATCATCATAATCAGTGTGGACTTGGGCAGGTGGAAGTTTGTCAGCATACCGCTGATGGTGTGATATGTATAGCCGGGATAAATGAAGAGCTTTGTTTCCAGTGAACATTCTTCAAAGCGGCCATATGCATTCCATACGGATTCCAGCGTACGGACACTGGTTGTACCGACTGCAATGATGCGTCTGCCTTCCGCTTTGGCCTGATTGAGTGTATCGGCAGCTTCCTTAGACATGAAGCATACTTCCGCATGCATATCATGTTCCAGAACATCTTCCGTATCCATCGGACGGAATGTGCCAAGACCAACGTGCAGAGTAACATCCACAACGGTAACACCCTTTTCCTGCAGTTTTGCAAATACTTCAGGTGTGAAGTGCAGACCTGCAGTCGGAGCAGCGGCACTGCCTTCGATGCGGGAATATACAGTCTGATAACGCTCTTTATCATCCAGCTTTTCACGGATATAGGGAGGCAGGGGGACCTCACCGAGCTGATCGAGAATCTCATTGAAGATGCCTGTATAGATCATCTTCATCTGACGGATTCCCTTATCACCGATGCCTACGCACTTTGCTCTCAGAAGACCGTCCGCAAAGGATACAACCGTATCAATCTTGACTGTCTTGGCATTGCCGACCAGGCATTCCCATACATCATCTTCCATCTGTCTTAACAGCAGCAGCTGAACGTGAGCGCCGGTGATTTCCTTGGTGCCGAACAGACGGGCAGGGATGACTCTTGTATTATTTCTGACCAGAACATCGCCTTCATGGAAGTAATCAAGGATGTCATAGAAGTGACGGTTCTCTACAGATCCGTCCTGCATATGAACAACCATCATACGGCTGGAGGTACGATCGCTCAGAGGTGTCTGGGCAATCAGTTCCTGCGGCAGTTCATAGTCAAAGTCACTTGTCTTAAGATGATTGATATCCATAATCAGAAACCTCTCTCATCAAACTTCATTGCTGCAAGAGTTTCATTCTTGAAATCCAGGAAACGGTCTTCGCGGATTGCCTGACGTGCATCCTCCATCAGCTTCAGCAGGAAGCGGATGTTGTGGATGGAGGCAAGACGTGTACCGAAACCTTCGGATGTCTTGAAGAGATGATGCATATAAGCTCTTGTATAGTTCTTGCAGCAGTAGCAGTCACAGTTAGGATCCAGCGGTGTAAAGTCATCCTTGAACATCGCCTTCTTGATATTTAGTCTGCCTTGAGATGTCATCAGTGTGCCATGACGGGCAATACGTGTCGGCAGAACACAGTCGCACATGTCGATGTTCAGGGAAATCGCTTCGAGCAGATCATTGACCGCACCGACACCCATCAGGTATCGAGGCTTGTCAAAGGGAAGTGCTTCAGCAGACCACTTGACCATGCGGACCATGGTTTCCTTGTCTTCACCGACGGATGTGCCGCCGATGGCATATCCCGGGAAGTCCATCTCGACGAGCTTTTCAGCACAGTACTTGCGCAGATCCTCATAGTCACCGCCCTGTACAATACCGAAGATTGCCTGCTCATCAGGACGCTGATGCGCATCCTTGCCGCGCTGTGCCCAGCGCAGTGTTCTTAACATGGAGGCTTCTGTATACTCACGGGAAGAAGGATAGGGGATACATTCATCAAAGGACATGATGATATCCGCGCCGATCTTGTTCTGAATCTGAATGGACTTTTCCGGAGAAAGGAAAAGCTTGTCACCGTTGAGTGTATTCTTGAAGGCAACGCCTTCTTCTGTAATCTTTCTTGTATCGGCAAGAGAGAAGACCTGGAAGCCGCCGGAGTCCGTCAGCATCGGTCCTTTGTAGTTCATGAACTTCTGTACGCCGCCGGCACGGTCGACAATGTCTTCGCCCGGACGCAGCCACAGATGATATGTATTGGCCAGTACAACACCGGCACCCATTGCATACAGTTCTTCAGGGGACAGGAACTTGACGGTTGCCTGTGTACCTACGGGCATGAACATAGGTGTTTCTACATCACCATGAGGGGTATGCAGAATACCTGTGCGGGCACCGGACTGCTTGCAGATATGTGTAATTTCAAAAGTAACTGGATTCATTTTCGTCCTCGTTTCCGGCTATTAGTATACCAAAGAAACTGTACAGGGGTATTTGTTTTTGCTGGTATGTTATAATACGGATATGAAATCACAGAAAATCAGAATGAGAAATCTTCCCGATAACAAAGATGAAATTGAAGGCATTATTCAGCTGAAGCCTACGGCTCTGCTTGCATTTATTATGATCGGGGGAATCCTTGTCACAGTTCTTCGTCCGTATATGGTACTGACCGGTGTCAGCATGATTCTGCTGGCAGTTTTTGCCATGAGTGTCATGCCGGATGGAAAGCTCTGTCAGATCAGGAAGAATTATCTTGTTCTTTATAATAATGTCGGCACAGATCTTGTTACCCTGGTCTATTGGGATGAGATTGTAGACTGGCATTACGAATGGCGCTCCAGTGCAGATTTTCTTGTTATAACACTGATTGACGGCAGTACCGAGACACAGGAAATGTTTTCGAGAATGCGCATTGCCCGTGCTCTTCGTCAGCATGCGCCGGATAAGGAGAAACGCAGAAAGTAACTGCTTATGTATAGAAGAATAGCCGCAATTGACTTTGAAACAGCCAACAGCAAACCGGCGAGTGTATGCGCTGTCGGCATCTCCGTTATGGAAGATGGTGCTGTGGATGAGAAATATTATTCACTGATCAAACCGGAAGCAAATGTCGGATGGTTCCACCGCGGATGCATTGCCGTACATGGCATCTATCCCGAAGATGTGGAGGATGCACCGGATTTCCATGAGGTATACAGACATATCATGGATGAACTGGATGGCGCCATTGTATGTGCGCATAATGCCCGCTTTGATATGACATGTCTTCGTGAGTCCTGTCTCAATACCGGCAGAAGGGTTCCGAATGTCCGCTATTTCGATACTGTCGAGCTCAGCAAGAGAATCTTTCCGTCACTGGAACATCATCGTCTCAATGATATGTGTGATCATCTTGGTGTGGATCTGCAGCATCATAATGCCTTAAGTGATTCCTATGGCTGTCTGATGATTGTTGTAGCCGCCATGAATCTGAGCGGCATCTATGATATTGAACAGCTTCTGGAAGCATGCGGAATTCCGGTCAAAACATTGCGCCTATAAATGATCTGAATGATCATTTAACCAGGTATAAACAATCAGAAATGCGATTTACACGATCATGAAAACATTTACAGCATTTCTGTTGAAAATAGTAACATTACGTTTATAATTAACCGTAACAAAAAAAGGAGTAAATATGGCTGATTACGAAAACAACGCCTACTTCTGGCAGAAAGTTGATTCACTCTACATCACAGGTGGTTTCTACCTGACAAAGAAGAAGGGCGAAGTACATGACCGTTTCAAGAATCTGATCTATCCTCTGGACTATGGTCGTGTTTCTGACCTGAAGGGTGTCAGTGAAAATGGTGTATCCGTCTATGCTGGTTCCGGCAACAGAAACACTGTTTCTGCTCTGGTAATCGCTGCAGATATTCTGGCTAAGGAGCTTGATGTCAAGATTCTGGCAGGATGCACAGAAGAAGAAATTGACAGTGTTCTCAGATTCCTGAATCAGACGGAATTCCAGAAAACAGTTCTGATTCGCCGCGGCAAGAATATTCCTTCCTGGGGAGTATCCTCCGACTGATCGGACATACTGCAGTCTGCACAAACAAGGCTTGAACAGGCTCTGGTCCTGATGGATCAGAGCCTTTCTGCATTTCCGGGATTCATCATATATGAAAGCAGATTCAGAAAATCACGTCTTATTCCCTTTTTTCTTTTCATAAAAACACGATCGGAAAGAGACTGATGCAATACATGATTGTTGGCAGCAGGAGTCTGTTTATCGTACAATTTAATCTGTCTTTTTATGCGTAATTATGCGCTATTCGGGCATGAATCAGGGAAAAAGGAGGCGATGCATCGGTGGCTTTGCAAGTGAATCGGAAAGAAAAAAGACCTTTGCTTCTGAAGACGATGGTCATCGCTGTCTGTCTTCTGATTTTTACCGGGCTGTTCTTCTATGCACGATCCGGACGCAGCGGGTATGGGGATCATGAAATCGGTATCTCCTATGCGACGGCAAAAGTCATAGAAGTTTATGAAGATAAAACCCAGCCTGATCCGGAAACAGAGAATGTTCTGCGCGGACAGATTGATCTGTGTCTGGAAATTCAGGATGGCCGCTACAAAGGGGATTATGTGGATGTGACGGATTATGTCAGTGCCTTCTACAACGTCATTGTTTCTGAAGGGGATCTGGTTTCCGTTTCCATCAATACGATTGAAGAGGGAAGGTATTCCGTCAGTATCTATAACTATAAACGCTCCGGAATGATCTGGGGCATGATCGGACTGTTTGCGGCAGTGCTTGCACTGGTCGGCGGACGGCAGGGTCTGAAGGCATTGCTGGGATTGGGTATTACCATGTTCTGCATGTTCTTCCTGCTGGTGCCTCTGCTGGTTCAGAAAGGATGGCCGGTCATTCCGACGACCATCTTCATGGTTGCCTTTACAAGTTTTATGACCTTTGTGATCATCGGCGGTGTGCAGACCAAAACCATGGCGGCTGCGGCGGGTACACTTGGCGGTGTGCTGATTGCGGGTCTCTTTGCCTGGACAGCATGCAGGCTGATTCATATTTCCGGTATGAATATGGATGAAGCAGAAACACTTCTGCTTACAGCTGCGGACAACGGTCTGAAAGTAAAGGGACTTCTGATTGCAGGTATTCTGATTGCGGCGGAAGGTGCAATCATGGATATTGCCATGTCGATTGCTTCGGCCGTGGATGAAGTTCATCGGGCCAATCCTATGCTGTCTGTCAGGGAACTGTTTACTGCCGGTATGAATATCGGCAGAGATGCCATGGGTACCATGGCGAATACACTGGTGCTGGCTTTTGCCGGTACTAGTCTTAATATGATGATCTTCATCTATGCCTATGATGTCAGCTATATACAGCTGATGAATACAGACTTCGTTGCCATTGAGGCAGTACGAAGCATTGCCGGCAGTATCGGTATTGTGCTGACAGTACCGTTTGTTGCCCTGGTCAGTGCTTTCTTCCTCAAACGGAAACAGGAACCGGGTATGGTTTCAACAGCTGCGGAAAGCAGCTTGAAATAAAAAACTGAAAGGAGAGCTTCATGAAGAATTCTTTAGCTAAACGCCTGCTGGCGATGCTGACGTCTCTGACGCTTGCAGTCAATGTGAATCCGATCTCGGTATTTGCAGCATCTGCAGAAACAACGACATGGACAAAGACAGCGCTTACGGATGTGACTGCGGAAGATACAGTTGCCATTACAATGACAACTGCATCCGGCACAACATATGTACTGCCCAGTGATACCAATACTTCTTCTGCCCAGAAGGCAGTTGAAGGTACAGTCAGCAGCGATACACTTACTGTAACAAGTGAATCCGGCTTCGGATGGAAGGTTACAGCAAATGGTGACGGGTCTTATGTATTTGCGAATGCAGAAGGCAAGACACTGTATACCACAGCTTCCAATAACGGCACACGTGTCGGCGATACAGCCGGTGTATGGTCTGTTGAAGGCAATTATCTTTCTTCTCTGGATACTGCCGGTGTCAGACGCTATCTGGGTGTTTATGTAAACAACCCTGACTGGCGTTCATACAACAATACAACCGGTAATACAAAGGATCAGGTTCTTGGTATCTGGAAGCTGGGTGAATCCGGTTCTGTTACAGAACCTGAACCCACTCCCGAGCCGACACCTGAACCCACACCGGATCCTGAACCTGAAGGTGTTGTCTCCATTGCTTCTGCACGTGCAGGTGCTTCCGGTGAAACTTTCACTGTAAAGGGGACTGTTACATGCGTCAATGGCAAGAACATCTTTGTACAGGATGATACAGGTGCGATCTGCCTGTACTTCAAGACTGCACCATCTGATCTGAGTGTCGGTACAGTTGTCATCGCCCAGGGTTCCAAGACTACATACAATGGTCTGGAAGAACTGAGCGGTGTTGAAACTTATACAAAGGCAGGTACAGCAGAAGTTAAAGTGACAACTGTTACTCTGGCTGAACTGCTCGCTGATCATGATGGTGCAAATGCGCTGGAATGCACATTGGTCAAGATCGAAAATGTCGTTCTTGGTGCAGTGAATACAAGCGGCAATACAGCTGTTACTGATGAAGCCGGCAAGTCCATCAACATCTACAAGTGTGCAGCTCTGAAGGACTATAACGAAGGCGATACAGTCACTGTTACAGCGGCAGTCAGTGACTTCAACGGCTATCAGCTGGTCATTACAGATGGTGCAAACATCACTCTGGTAAAGGCTGCCGGTGCGACAGAACCGGAAGAGCCGGAAGAACCTGAAGTTCCTGAACAAGAAGGCTACACGGATGGCAGCTATGTGATCTGGTGTCCTGCCTATAATATGTCTCTTTCCTCCAGCACAAACAGCAGCGGCTACTACATCGGTCAGAAGGTAGAAGGCGATCAGAAGGCTGTTACAGGCTATACAAACAATGAAGTATGGAATGCTGTAAAGCAGGAAAACGGCACATGGACATTCGAACAGAATGGCATGTATCTGGGTGTTACATCCGGTGCCAAGCTGACAATCGCTGCAGAACCTGCATCCAGAGAGTGGACACTGATTGAAAACGGTGACTATCTCAATATGCAGTGCGGCGGCACATATCTTGAATGGTATAACAACTACAATGACTGGAGCACATACAAGTCCATCTCTGCAAGCAACGCTCCGCTGTTTGCTCTGTGGATGACACCTGCTTCCAGAGTATATGAAACTGATGCTGAACTGGTCGGTGCAATTGCACAATGGGGCGGTAATGGTGCATATACTGCAGCCGATACAGTCATCTATGGTGATCACTATGTCATCGGCGATGGCGCAGATCATACAGCTGAATTCACAGCTGCTGTAAGCGGCAAGACAGTACAGCCTTTCACAGGTTCCGGTACAAGCTGCTACCTGGGCGGTACAGGCCTTGGTTCCGGTTCTGATGACTATCTGCAGTTTGCCTTCTCTGCAGCAGGCTGGGCAGATATGACAATGTCCTTCCGTATGCGTGCAAGCAATACCGGCTCCGGTGAATATCAGCTGCAGTATTCCACAGACGGCAAGACATTTACAGACTTCACAAACGGTTCCTATGCAAGTTCCTTTACAGATTACTCCTCCGGATCTCCTGTAGCTTCCACACGCGAAGGCAAGATTACAGACGGTATTGCCAAGACTTCCATCAATGCCGGCGGTTACGTTTCCTTCTCCTTTGCTGTTCCTGCCGGTGCAGCAAATGCGGAAAAGCTCATTGTCCGTATGGTTCCTTCCACAACAGTCAATGCCAAGGGTACAGGTGCTCCCGGTTCCGGCGGTACAGTCAGAGTGGATAATCTGGTCGTATCCGGTCATCCGATCATCGATGCTTCCATCACTTCCTATGTCACTGCCGATCCCGATGGTGCCGAGGAAGATCAGGTTCCCGGAACAGCAATTACATTAACATCCGGTGATGCGGATGCTGTGATCTACTACAGCTTCAATGGCGAAGACTTCCAGCAGTATGATCCTGCCAATAAGCCTGTGCTTCCTGAAGCACTGCCTGCAGTTCTTGAAACTTATGCAGT
>JAZUHS010000098.1:0-2310 GCA_045641845.1 Bulleidia sp.
TCCTGGTCCATCGGCAGCAGTGTGCCGTCAAGATCGAATAATACAGCTGTTTTCTTCATATCTAGCTCCTATGCGCCTTCTCTATTTTGCTCAGCAAGCTGAGAATAGATAATTGCAGAGAAGATCATAACACAGCCAAGCAGTTCTTTCAGACTGAGTGCTTCATGAAGAAGCAGAAAACCGAAAACTGCCGCAAAGACAGATTCCAGTGACATTAACAATGAAGCCAGCGCCGGTTCTACATCCTTCTGACCGATGATCTGCAGTGTATAGCCTGCACCTGATGAAATCGCACCGGCATAGAGAATCGGTACAGCTGCCGCTTTGATCATGGCTAAGGTCGGATGTTCCAGCAGCATCATCGGCAAAGTACACAGCACTGCACAAGTCAGAAACTGAATGCAGGAAAGTCTTACACCATCGGTACCTGGTGAAAAGTAATCGATGATCATGATATGTACGGCAAACAGCAAAGCACATACCAGCACCAGCATATCGCCATAGGCCAGTGAAAGAGTTTCCGAGATGCTCAGAAAGTAGAAACCTGCTACGGCTGTCACAGCACTGATCCACACGGTCTTTGTGACTTTATTGCCTAACAGCATCGAAAGAATCGGTACCAGAATGACATATAAGGCTGTCAGGAATCCTGCCTTGCCGGCGGTTGTATACTGGATGCCTGCCTGCTGAAACATGCTGGCGGCGGCTAAGGCAATTCCGCAGGCGATACCGCCTTTCCATAACAGAACGGGATTTCCCTTATCCTTCCCTTTCACACCGCGCAGACGGTCAATCAGAGGCATCAGAGCCCATAGTACGAAGGCACCGATGTAGCTTCTGATACAGGTGAATGTCCAGGGACCGATATGTTCCATACCTGCACTCTGTGCGACAAAGGCACAGCCCCAGATCAATGCAGTCAGAACGAGCAGAAAAGAACCGCGTGCTTGTTTCATTTATCCTCCTGTGTGAAGCCGTGATCAAAGAAGATCCGCAATGACACGCTTTCACTCTCATCAAAAATACTGGCGATGGTACGTTCGATCACTATATGATCCAGCGTACATTCATACGGACACAGTACATCAAAGGTCAGGATTCTTTCCGAATCCCTGCGCATCATCTGAAAATCATGCATGCTCAGTCTTTCATCCAGAGCCTTGAGCGTACGCAGTACACGAATACGGTAGCGATTGCTTTCCGGATCATTGATGGCAATCGGATCCATATGCAGTGTCAGCTGCACATTCAGCTCGCGGGCCACCTTACGCTCAGCACGGTCAATGATGCGATGTGCTTCAATCAAAGTCATATCCGAAGGTACTTCCGCATGGGCACTGCCGATCATTGAACCGGCGCCATAGTCATGCAGAATCACATCGTGAATGCCGATGATCTCCGGATAGGATAATACGACATTTCTGATCTGAATTGTCAAAGAACGATCTGCAGGTCTTCCCAGCAGTCTTGTAATAATGTCTCTGGCAATGCCGATGCCTGACCAGCAGATAAATACTGCAATCAGCACACCGCCGATGCCATCAAAAGGAATGGAAGGAATATATACAGTTAACAGAGCACTGATGATTGCACCGGCAGTCGTGACCACATCATTGCGGGAATCTGCTGAAGAAGCTTCCATCGCTGTATTGCCGGTACGTTTACCGATGGAGCGATAGAAGAAGCTCATCCACAGCTTGACAAGACAGCTCATCACCATCACTGCAATCATCACCGGTTCCAGCTTCACCTTTGCCGGAGTGAAGATACGTACAGCCGAGTCACGGAACAGCTCCCAGGCGGTGATCATGATCAGAATGGAAATTACAAAGCTGACTACATATTCAATGCGTCCATGTCCAAAAGGATGTTCACGGTCTGCCGGACGTGCCGCCAGTCTGCTGCCGGCAAGCGTAATTACATTGCTCAGGCAGTCGCACAGATTATTGAAGCCATCGGAAATGATGGCAATTGAACCTGCCATCACTCCGATGATGTATTTGATGATGAAGAGAAGAATATTGCAGGCCATGCCGGTGCATGCCGCAAGTATGCCGTATTTCATACGAACCTGATCATGATCCGTATCGGAACTGTTTCTGATGAAACAGCGGATGAGAAAGTCAGTCATTCAGTGTACCTCTTTGGCTATAAAAGCATTCTAGTACGCTGCAGGCTGTGAATCAATGCAGTACTGTCTTAGGCACTGCTGCTGTGACTGTGCAGATCGCATACAATACAAGATAAGGTGCAAACAGCATGCTGACCATCAGGACTGTACCGCCGATTCCCCATACCGGATCGGGAATC
>JAZUHS010000099.1:0-3388 GCA_045641845.1 Bulleidia sp.
AGAGCAAAACGTGGTTTGAATCTGTATCGCTTAGATAAATGCAGTGAGCTTCGTAAATCACATGACAATCCGGAAGTTCAGAAACTGTATGAGACATATCTGGGTGAGCCAGGCAGTGAGAAAGCTCATGCATATCTGCACACACAGTATCAGGCGAAGGGAGAATAAATATGAGAATTGAAGATTTAAGAGAAGATCCTCGTCGACTGAACCATGTAACGGTTGATCCGGATTTATGTATGGGATGTAAAAAATGTCTTCATACCTGCTGTTATGATGTATATAAATGGGATGCACAGAACAAAGTATCTGTAGCAGCTTATGAAGAAGAGTGTGTAACCTGTTATCAGTGTATGTACTTCTGTCCTGCAGGAGCAATCACAGTAAAAGAAGCAGAATTGGCGTTCTACGATCAGTTATATGATCCGTTTGGCATGAATGATTAGGAGGGACAAAGATATGGTAAATACTAGAAAAACGTACGAAACAGATGTCCTGGTAGTTGGTGCCGGACTGGGCGGCGTAGTAATGGCTCAGAAACTTCAGGAGTTAAGACCTGATGTAAAGATCATGCTCATCGAGCGAAACTATTTCGGTTACACAGGACAGACAACCAAAGCCGGACACGGTATGTGTATCATGTCAGCAGAGGCAGGAGATGACCTGTATGAAATGTGTGAGGAGCAGGTAAAGATCAATCCATATGGAACTTATCTGAACGATCAGGAATACATGATCGAGTATCAGAAAGACCAGTATTCCTATATCCAGGAGCTGGAGCGTATGGGTGGAAAATTCTCCCACAATCCGGATGGCACATTACATCATCATCATGAGTTTGAAGGCAAGAAAATTTCTGCATGTCAGATTGATGTGGACTTTATGCGTTCCTTTGCTGATAATGTACTGGCAAATGGAGCTCAGGTTCTGGAAAGAACCTATTTTACAGACCTTCTTACCAAGAATGGAAAAGTAGTTGGAGCTGTAGGCTTCAATCTTGATACAACAGAGTTTATTGTAGTTCGTGCAAAAGCAGTTGTTCTTGCAACATGTGAGTTCAATCCATCTGAGCGTGATATGTTCAAATCTCCTGCAACCAGTTATATGGCAGCTTATGAGGCTGGTGCTCAGTTAAGAAACGTAGAGCATTTAACAGAGTGGGATCTTTGCTATCGAAATACAGGTAACTTCCTCTATGGTGTTCATTGGGTAGTGGCTAACAATAAAGGTGAGAACCTGTTCCGTAAATACAACTGTCACTCCTTCGAGGAGCTTGAGGTTGGCCTGATCCGTGGTATGGCCAAAGAACTGGAGGAGGGCAATGGTCCGCTGGTTGCAGACTTTGAGTTCCTGCAGAAGGTAAATGAGGGTGCCGATGGATTCTTCCATGGTATCGAGATGAAGAAGAGATTGCAGCTGGATGAGTTTATCCGTCAGCATCAGAATATCGATCTGTCTAATCCAAAACCGGAAGTATCTGTATCTTATCGTGTCAGTGTACGTTCTCTTCGTATAAATCTGGAAGGAAAGACAACTGCGGAGAATCTCTGGGCATTAGGAATGATGACCATGGCAGGTTCTGCATACGGTAGCTGGGTACATGGTGACGGTCTGGGACAGGCATCTAAGACAGCTCTTCGTGCAGCAAATTCTGTTGCGAAAGAAATTGATAAAATTGAGCTGGAAGAAATCGATGAGGAACAGGTAGAGTACTTCCGTAACCGTATCTATGAAGCATACGATTTCAAAGGCGAGAATACACCATATGATGTGATCCGCTATATTTCCCGTCTGATCAAACATCCAAAATACAGCTTCTATAAGACAGAAGAGTCCATGCAGGAGCTGTTGGATGAGTTACAGAGCATCAAAGAGCAGTACAGATCAGTCGTATCTGTGAAAGAAGGCGATGGACATTACTTATCTAAGGCTATCGAGCTTCGTACTATGATCGATATGCTTGAGATCATGTTCAAGGTATTCATGACAAGAAAAGAGAGCCGTGGCTGCTTTAACCGTTATGATTATCAGGAACGCGATGACAAGAACTGGCTGAAATGGCTGATCGTTGAGAGAGGCGAGGATGGCAATCCAAGTATCTTCCCTGAGAGAATTCCATTTGAGCGTTATCCGTTCAAACCGGAAGGCTGGCAGGAAATCGAAATGTAGTCATGGAGAGATAACATGAAAATTATCAGAAGAAACAAGCATAATCAGGTGTTTTACGACCTCATGAAAACAGAGGAAGGGAAAGCACGATTGCTGGAGATGACGAAGGCGCATAATGAATGGCTTGCAAAACTTAAGGCAGAAGGCAAATTTATCGAAGGCTATTTTATGCCGGGAAGTGGAGAAGCGATTCTGATCTTTGAAGCAGACAACGAAGCTGAAATCGAGGCAATTCGTCTTCAGGATCCACTGGAGATTACATTTGATATGGATTTCAGAGTGGGGATTGCATTAAGTGACCATTTGCAGACTGTGGTTGATCGTGATGACAAGTAAATAATATGACTAAGAGAAAGGGTCTGATATCAGAAAAGATATCAGACCCTTTTACACATTATCGAGAAAAAGTGATATTTAGTGTTTGTACATTTCATAAGACAGTATCATGTGCATACGCTCCTGATAGGATTCAAAATCCTCACCAATCAGGGAGTTGATCTTCTTGAAACGATAAACAAGTGATGTACGATGCATGTTCATGGCTTCCGATGCAGCTGCCAGATTGCGCTCATGGATCAGATACATATACAGCGTATATGCAAGCTCAGATTTGTGCTTTGCATCATAGTCCAGCAGAAACTGCATCTTTGGATGACAGAAGGCACGCTGTTGGCCCTTCTGTAAAAAGGTATTGATCACATGATCCATATAGTAATCGTCATAACAGAACAGATCTGCGTCATTGCTATGGCGAATGCCCAGCTCGATGGAACGAAGTGCCTGATTGTAATACTCGGACAGATCCAGGATATTCTGGAAACAGTTACTTAATCCTGCAAATAGTCCGTGCTCTTTGCAGATCTTACGGGCGATGTCACGATACTCCGGAGGCATCAGATTGTTTTTCGGCAATGAGATGATACATACGATCTGTCCATTGTATATCAAGACCTTGGAATTTGGAAAACGGCTTTCCAGAATATTGCGCATCAATGGTGCATTGATAACATCGATACTGCGGGCCGATTCAACTACCAGACAGTACATATTTCCGAAAAACTCTTTCTGCACATATTCCGTACGATCTGCAAAAGATTTGTCTGCAGTGATCTTTTCATCCAACAGATCCTTCAGGAAATATTCATAGTTAAAACCCTTCGCATTGCGGGTGAAAGCATCGCGGGTCAGAATCTGATTGATGAATTTTTTCAGCATCAAC
>JAZUHS010000100.1:0-2662 GCA_045641845.1 Bulleidia sp.
CACATGGAACCATCCATCTCAATAACACTTACGGTAGAACCTGCCTTCTGTGTCGCTACAGGATTAGCAACAGAACCCTGATCAGCCAGAATTACAGAATCACTTAATAAGTACATTTGCTGTCTTGTCTTGCCAACAACAGACTCAAACGCTGTATCCTTGCGGATACGGAAGGAAGACTTGCTTTCTTTTCCGGCGGAAAGCGGATCCATGGATAACAGCAGTACAGCCGCAGCTAACGGCAGTAATTTCATTAACTTCATAAGATCTCCTTTCTGTCTTTATTTACGCCATTATTATAGTCAAAGTTATTCATTTTGGAAACCTGACCTTTCTTAACGAGTTTTCACTGATCAATGCACTTAATTTCGTCTGCAGCCTGACATACTCACGCGCATCCTCTTCTCCCATCAATTCCAGGGTAGCACTCATCTGTGACTGCATATCATCCATGCACTCCAGAGCGAATTGTCTGCCCTTTTCTGTTGCCTCAATGCGTGTTCTGCGGCTGTCGGCAGTCTCATGAACACGCACGATCATCCCTCTCTCCTCCAGATCATTCAGCATTACTGCCATTCTTGGAGAAGAAGCATGTACAGCCTTGCACAATCTCGAAGGATACATCGCTTCATTCGTTGCCAGCGCAATCATAACCAGTTTTTCCGTTCTCCCTCCGGAGAGTATACCGGCCTCGTAGCGAATACGCTCACCGCAGTACAGCGGTGCAATCAGTTCACGAGCCAGATTCTGATAAATCATTTCAGTCATATACTAATTATATTAGCTAATATAATTAGGTTTGCAAGTAAAAATTAACCAGATCCTCTGTGAAGATCAGGAAAAGAAAAGATGATCATGGAAACATGCACTGCATGTTCCATGATCATCCATTAGCTTCATGTGTAATTGTTCAAATGCTTTACAGTAAGCTTATTCGACAGCCTTTACTTCAGCTTTAGCTGTATTGCCAGATAATGCACCGGAGTATACCGCTGTGCCATTACCTCTTGCATCAAAGTAGTAAGTAACAATATTGCCGCCCATAATCATGTCACCAGCTGCAAAGAGATTCTCAATAACCTTTCCTTCGCTTGTCATGACTCTGCAATTGCCATCTACCTTAACACCTACTTCAGAAGTCATTGTTACAGGACGCATGATGTATGCATAGAAAGGACTCTGATCAACTCTGGCCATATGATCCGGTGTTGTGCCGAAATCAGGATCTGTACCTGCATCAGCAGCTGCATTCCACGCATCGATTGTCTTCTGCAGGTTTTCATAGGGCATGCCTAATTCTTCTGCCAGTGCTTCAAGTGTATCTGCCTTATGAGTATATTCAGAAGTTGAAGCTTCCAGTGCACCTGCACAGGAATCATCAGCATCCAGAATACCCCAGCATGTCATATCAGGCTGATTGAGGATATCTTCATAAATCTGATAGTTGCTCTTGCCTTCGTTAACGAAACGTTCACCGTTCATATTAATGAAGGGATGTGTACTGTAAGCGTAGTAAACAGAGCCGCCGAAGTCAGGTCTTTGACCAACATTGGCATCTGCACCGGGGTGACCCATCATCTTATCGCCTACAATCTCCGCATTAACTTCTTCAGCCATGACGATACCGTCGCCATCGTTTGTACCTGAAGTAAAGACGATGCCTTCAATGAATTCAGGTGCATACTTCTGGATCAGTTCAGGGTTGCCGGCAAAGCCGCCTGTTGCCAGAATGACCTTCTTTGCATAGATCGTATATGTACCTTCCTTATCAGAAACTTCAGCACCGATGACAGCACCATTCTCATCCAGTACAAGATGTTCTGCAGCTGTATTCAGACGCAGATCAATGTCACTGTTTTCAATATAGGGCTGAGCAACATATGTGTAGTAGCTTCCTCTCCATTTAGGATCAACATGATCATCACAAGGTGCAAACTGCACATAGCCCCATGCGTCTTCACTGACAACACCGATATCCTGCAGAACTGTATTGGCATGATGGTTGATCTTGATTTCATTCAGCATCAGCGGTTCATTGAATGTACCGAACTGTGAAGCCGCAAGCGCAGCCTTTTCCTTTTCGAGACATTCCTCAGCCCATGCATCATCATATGTACCTGTTTCATCTTCGTACAGATAACGAACACCACCCGACAGAGATGTGATACCACCGCAGAAACCTGCCTTTTCAATCAGAGTAACACTCAGGCCGCTGGATTCACCGACCTTGTCACCGATGGAAGCTTCAATGGCAGCCATCATACCTGCACCACCGCCGCCGATGACGAGAATATCTGTATTGACATCATCCTTAACCACAGGAGCTGCGTGTTCCTGAGGAGCACTGAATGCATCACTGCCGCCTGCCTGTTCCAGACAATCCTTGACAGCCATCTTGATCGCAGTGGATGTCATAGTTGCACCGGTTACATTGTCAACGTTATATGTCTGATGTTCTACAATCGCTGCAGGAATTTCAGCTAACGGTGCAGAAGTCAGAGTCACAGGGAAATCCGTAGACTCAACAACCTGTACATCTTTGATTGCATTGTTTTCGATTGTAACACTGACAGTTTCATAGCCTTCCTGGAAACCTGCCATTGTAGCTGTATAAGTACCAGGGTTTGCCTTGATACTTGCAATCTTTCCGTCCTTAATCTTC
>JAZUHS010000101.1:0-6339 GCA_045641845.1 Bulleidia sp.
CATCTCCTCTTAATTCAAAGCCACGTGATGCATAAAGTTTCTGTGCACCGGGATTGCCATCGAATACATCCAGACGCATAGAACGATAACCTTCATTTACTGCCTGTGCTTCGATATGTTCCATCATTCTCCTGCCTACACCCTGATGCTGTACCACAGGAGATACACATAAGCGATGAAGAATGCATGCTGTATCCGTGTCATACTTCCAGTCTGCCTGGAAATAGTCTTCATTGCATTCTGTATTGAGTACATAGAAGGCAATGATTTCTTCATCCTGCAATGCCACATACAGATCCTGTTTGGATATATCCTGGCTGATGTCATCTACTGTAGGATATTCCTCATTCCACATGAAGATCCCCTGTTCTTCCATGTGTACGATGGCATCCTTGATAATCTTCATGATCATCGAGATATCTTCTTCTGCACCTTTTCTGTAATCGAGTGTATTCATATGCTTTCCCTGCTTTCTTTTGAACAGGATTATAGCACCAATATATGGGTCATATAAAAACATGGAAAAATCTTAGGCATGTATTCTTCTGTTCAATCTTTCTAAGATGGAATCACCCAAAGGAATACAGTGTTCCCTAACGGAACAGTTGAACCTTAGGTACATGTACAAGGAGGAAAAACAATGACACAGTACAAGATCTTAATCGACGGTGAAATGCAGGATGATGTCTTCGATACAGAAGCTGAGGCTGAAGAATATGCAGTATATCTGGTAGGATGTGCACGTACAGGTGCAGAAACTCTGCATATGTCTAATCCTGGTGACTATGACTATGACGAAGATTCCTTCGAAAGTCCTGACTATGAAATTATCGAAGTAGATGACTGAAAACCACAGCAGTGAAGAAAGGAAGGTATTATGAGCAATCTTGGTTTGTATCAGACAATGACTACAGCGGCTAAGCGTGTTGGTGGCCCTAAACAGTTCGTCACTCTTATCTTCGGAGGCGGAATGCTCGCAGGCAAAGTATTGTCCAAAGGTGCGGATGTGCTGCGTAAGCACAGTGAAAAGAAGAGACAGGAAATTGCAGCTGCAGTCATTCATACAGTAACTGCTGAAGGTACAAGCAATGAAGGTCTTCTCTTCCGTGTTAACGATCAGTTCAGGATTCTCGAAAGAGATGGTGATGCTGTTCTCATTGACAAGCTCAATGATGTAAACAGTCCCTACTTTGTATCCTCTTCCTTCCTCAAGACCATCTGTAATGATCTGAGTTAACTCTGTTCACAAAAGAAGCCGGCATCCCTGCCGGCTTCTTCCTGTATTATGCTGTAATTTCGATCTGGTTTCCTTCGATGGAGAGTACGCAGCTTTCGTAGTAGCCATCGCCTGTAGTACGGGGACCGCTGACTACTTCATAGCCGTCCTGCTTCAGCCATGCTGTGAGTTCGTCTACCTTTTCCTTGGAGCCTAATGTGAAGGCAATATGGATCAGGCCTGTTCTCATCAGTGTCTTTTCGGGATCACCCATACCAGGTCTGCTCATAATCTCAAGACGTGCACCGTCTTCGAATGTCAGGAAGTATGTTCTAAGTCCTGTACGGGGATTATGATAGCCGTCATTGGATGATGCGTTGAAGTACTTCTCGAAGAATGCTTTAGCTGCTTCAAGATCATTTACATACATTGCTACATGTTCAATTCTCATGATAATGTCCTCTCTTTGTTTTACTGCAAATACATTATCGCATAGAAGAACATAGACTATGCACTGAAGTAATCCTTAAGTTCATCCAGAGACCGTACAGTCGTATTTACAGAGCATCTGAGCATCAGATTGTCCTGACCATAGGAGAATGTTCTGCAGTCTGTTTTGAAGCCTACACACAGTTTCTTAGCGGCATAGGCATATCCCAGTTCAAAGCATGCACCTTCGTCCGGTACTCTGCCGTCAAAGATAAAGAGAATGGTATCGCACCAGTCCAGATGCTTTACATCGTTATCAAACAGATACTGTGCCTTAGGCTTACCGTCTACGACTTCAGGAAGTGTAGCGAATTCTCCTCCGTCTTCCTGAGGGAGGTAGGTTTCATGTCCGCATTCCTTGAGAATACTGTTAATCTTTCTGTTCATTTCCAGCTCTGCTTCAGAGAACAGAGGTCCTGCAATATAGATTCTCATCTGTTGTCCACCTTCTCCGGATACATGTCATGCTGGGATAAACGCATCCATGCGACTTCTTCCCACTTTGTTCCCTTCTTGCCATAGTTGCAGTACGGATCGATGGAAAGACCGCCTCTGGGCAAGAACTTTCCGGTTACTTCGATATACTTAGGATCCATTAACGCAATCAGATCATTCATGATGATATTCACTACATCCTCATGAAAATCACCATGATTACGGAATGAGAACAGATACAGCTTCAGTGACTTGCTTTCTACCAGTCTTTCATCCGGTACATAGGAGATATAGATGGTCGCAAAGTCCGGCTGTCCGGTAATCGGACATAAGCTTGTAAACTCAGGGCAGTTGAACTTTACAAAGTAATCATTCTCGGGATGCTTATTGCCGAAGGATTCCAGTACACCAGGATCATAGTCCATGCTGTAGACTGTTCCCTGACTTCCCAGTTTAGTTAATCCTTCCTTGCTTCGATTTGTCATTTCTTTTCTTCCTCCACACATAATAAAAATCCTGCTTTTACACAGGACGCAGTTGTACTTAAAAACATGCAGTCCTGGTTTTGTTTAACGACAGGATGGCACTAACGAACTGTCGTATGAACAGTGTAGCAAACATCACTATATTCATCAATGGATGATGCTACACTGTACTGGTAAGCAATAGAGGTATAGAACTATGAAGACACCTGAACTTGTCATCTTTGATATTGATGGCTTAGTACTAAACACTGAGTTCTCCTTCCATCAGGCATGGTTAACAACTGCAAGGAAATACAATGTACCTGAGATGTATCTTATATTCAGCAATACAACAGGTCTGAACAGAGTACATATTGATAAAGCGATGCATGAGAACTTCTCATATCTTTCTAACCTGGAAGAAATCATTGAAGAAGCACATGCATACGGTAAAGAGCTGATCAGAGAGAATCTGAATGTCATGCCGGGTTTAATGGAACTGTTGGATCTTCTGGATGATATGAAGATCAGAAAGATGGTAGCTACCACAACTCCACGCAGTATTACGGTAGAAAGATTAACACAGATGCATCTGCTTGATCGCTTTGATGGAATGATCTGCGGTGATGAAGTCACACATAGAAAGCCTGATCCTGAGATCTATCTCAAGGCATTGGAGAAAGCAGGTGTGCCGGCAGAGAATGTTTTAGTACTGGAAGATTCCGTCTATGGTGTTCGTGCTGCACATTCTGCAGGTATTGATGTCATCATGATTCCTTCTTTGAAGAATCCTTCTGTTGAAGAAAGAGCAATGGCCTATGATGTTGTCCCTTCTCTCTTCAATATCATCAGTATGCTGTTAACTAAGGAGTAATGCTATGAAGATCAGTGAAATCATTAAGAGATGTAAAGACTATGCCTATGGCTATGACTTCTCTACAGGAAAGAAGATCAGAGAACTTACGACCAGAGATAAAGTATTATTCACTGCCGGTGATGCAGAGTGTACAGGGATTGTTACGACATGCTTTGCATCAGTCGCTGTGATTCGTAAAGCACATGAGCTGAACTGCAATCTGATCATCTGTCATGAAGCTCTGTTCTGGAATCATGGTGATCATACAGACTTTCTGGAAGCAGATCATAACAAGGTATACCTTCGCAAGAAGGCATTGCTGGAAGAATATGGTATTACCGTATGGCGCAATCATGACTACATTCATTCCGGTATTCCTGATGGTAACGGCGGTTACTACGATGGGATCTTCAAGGGTTTCTTAGAAGATACAGGACTGGAAGAATACTATATTCATCCCATCGGTAAGAAAGTACGCTATCAGCTTCCCCTGCAGTTAGTGATTCCTTCCATGTCTGCAGAAGATCTTGCAAGAAAGATCATTGCCGGTGCAGGACTGAACGGTGTGCGTATCATCGGCAATCCCACTGCTTCTGTACACAATGTACTGTTACCCATTCACATGATCGGACATACAGATACAGAGATCATCCGTAACTGCGATGCCCGTAATGTCGACTGTATTCTGGCGATGGAACTCATCGACTATACAGTGAATGAGTATATGCGTGATGGTGCGATGCTTGGGGATGATAAGGCTGTGATTGTCGTAGGTCACTTCAACATGGAAGAACCGGGCATGAAGCATATGCTTACATGGCTTCCGGATGCTTTAGGAACAGATGATATCCCTATACATTTCGTGAAGTCCGGGGATGCAAGTACATATATACTGAGATAATTTCCGATACAGCTTCTCGTATATACGAGAGGCTGGTTTTCGCTGTATAATCGTAAAAAAGAAAGAAGGATGAACTGATGTTAAAGAAATTTCCTGAAGGTTTCCTGTATGCCGGCGGCATCGCTGCCAACCAGGCAGAGGGTGCCTATAATGCGGATGGCAAAGGTCTTTCCACGACAGATATGCGTAAGCTTGGCGGCGGTTCCGTCAATGACTTCGATGTGAACTTTGAAGACTTTGATCCCAATTGTGATTATCCCTATACACGTGCTGTACACTTCTATGAAAGATATGACGAGTATCTTGCCATGATGGAAGAGCTCGGTCTCAATGCTTTCAGAACTTCCATTTCCTGGTCCCGTATCTTCCCCAATGGTGATGATCCTGAGCCGAATGAAGCAGGTCTGCAGTACTATGAGAATCTAGTGGATTCTATGAGAAAGCATGGGATGGAACCTCTGATGACATTGACTCATTTCGAGCTTCCCTTGGCGTTAGCTAAGAAGTATGGAGGCTGGGGCAATCGTAAGCTGGTTGATCTGTATGTAAAGTACTGCGAAGTGCTGTTTACAAGATTAAAGGGTAAAGTGAAGTACTGGATCACTTTCAATGAAATCAATAATTCTGTGATCTTCCCCTTCTGGATTCTTGGTATTGATACAAGAAACAGTGAGAATCCTAAGCAGGATCTGTACCAGGCTCTGCATCATGTGTGGGTTGCCAATGCCTTAAGCATCAAGAAGTTAAGAGAGATTGATCCGGACGCAAAGATCGGTGATATGACTTCTGTATCAACAATCTATCCCTACTCCTGCAATCCCAATGAAGTATTTGAAGCATATCGTTTAAGAAGACTGAAGTACTTCTTCAAGGATGTACCGATCCTTGGCAAATATCCCTATCAGATGGATCGCTACTTCCGTGAGAACAACATCAAGCTGAAGATGGAAGAAGGAGATCTGGATATCATTGCAAAGTATACTGTAGACTATGTGACATGTTCTTATTATCAGTCTGCTGTATACAAGGAAGGAGAAGCGATCTCCAACGATACCGGCGGATTCTCCTCCAGAGTCAAGAACCCCTACCTCAAGGCAACACCCTGGGGATGGCAGATTGACCCTACCGGCTTACGCTTTGTTCTGAATGAGCTGTATGAGAAGTATCATCTGCCGATTCTGATTTCAGAGAACGGCATTGGCATGCTGGAAGAACTGGATGAAAACAATACAGTCATTGACCCGTACAGAAACGAATACATTACAGGTCATATGAAGGCAGTTCTTGAAGCTCTGGATGATGGGGTTGAAGTCATGGGCTATACCTACTGGGGTCCGTTTGATATCATCTCTGCTTCTACATGTGAAATGAAGAAGCGTTACGGTTTTGTCTATGTAAACTATAACGATGATGGTTCCGGTGACGGTAAGCTTTATAAAAAGGCTTCCTTTGACTGGTATAAGAAAGTTATTGCAACACAGGGCGAAAGTCTGTTCGAAGAATAAGCATATGAAAAGCGCTGTTCACGCTTACCGTACAGGTATGCGTAAGCAGCGCTTTGCTCTGTTTACCGATTACTTGCCAAGAGCCAGTGCTGCAGCATTCTGACCGGCGATACGGCCATATGTTGTAGAGATGGACATCATGGAACCGGAGCAAGGATAGTCCTTGTTGAAGAACTGACCGGAAGCACATTCACCAGCAGCCCAGAGATTGGGGAATGTTGTACCATCTTCCTTGAGTACTTCGGAAGATGTGTTGATGACAAAGCCGCCGAAGCCTGCAACTGTAGAACGGATAACCTTAACTGCATAGTAAGGACCTTCTTCAGCAACAGGTACCATAGCACCTGCATTGAAGTCTTCATCAGTACCTGTTGCAGCCAGAGTGTTGTATCTTTCTACGGAAGCAGCCAGTACATCAGCATCCACTTCCATACCAGCAGCCAGATCTGCGATTGTATCAGCCTTTACAGCAA
>JAZUHS010000102.1:0-8401 GCA_045641845.1 Bulleidia sp.
CAGCGGGATTTCGTTTGATTTTTGCCATATGATTTTCCTGCATTTCCTTCCTCCTTAGCATACCATGTGCAAACAAAAAATCTGCATAAGCAGTTAAGCCGTACGCTCTTAACTAACTTACACAGATTAATTTACACTCTCATCAAAATCATATTTGCGTGCAAAAGAGTACTTTTTCTGATACATTCTCCATTTTGTACGAAGATCAGCATCAGTCTCAATAGCATCTATGCTCTTTAAACCATCGCTCATTAAGTAATCCGAATCTCTCTTTTTGCACGTCGCCGCAAATGCTTTCGAAAGTATATCCTGATCGATTTGTTCAGCATACAGTTCCATAAGGATACATACATCATAATAATCTCTCATTCGTGTATTTAGTTCTCTGCGAACTAAAGTAGTCTGCAGCTTTTCTGAGAGAATTGTTTCGAGATTGTACGCAAGAAGAGAAATGTTTCTATTCTCCAGCATCAGCTTATACTGATACGCGATTGCTCGAGGCGTAATAATATCACCGGTCGATACATCGATTTTTAACGGAACAGACATTTTTCCGTAAGTTGCTTCAAGCATAATACGGATCCCCGGATACTTCATATTATTCATAATGTGCTCTGTACCAGTGATTGAAAACGAAATTCCATCCTGAAGATCCACCTTCGATATTTCTGTAATTTTCCGGTGTATCTCCTCTTCGGATAAAGTGAAATTTCTGATTGTTGTATCAATGTCAATTGTTGATCTCATTCCAACACCAACCATAGATGTCACAAGAATTCCACCTTTGATAATGAAGTCTGATGCATACGGTGAATTTGCGATTCGTTCGAGAAACCGCTCCATCATATAGATGTGAAGCAGACTTCTTGCGTCCGCGTTGTTTTCCTTTGCAACATTTCTGATACGCCCTTTGATCTGTTCCACTGTTAATGCCATCAGAGTAATACCTCCATGTATTCACGCATCTTTCGCTCTACATTAAACAGCCTTGCATATTCCATTAGTCGCTTTAAATCCTTATCCTTTCTCGCCGCATAAGATTTCATCGCTGTAGTAAAATCCTGCTTTTCAATATTGCTTCTGCTTCTGACCATATCACAGATCGTTCTTTCCATATCGTACATGGCAACCATATGCCCATAATTGTTCTTTACCGTAGTACGTCCAACATCCATTAGTTCCTTCTTTACGGTATATACCTTAACTCCATCATTTACTAACCTGCCAGTCCCGTATCCGGTATATACCGTTATTGTCATCTGTACAGGCACTCGATCTACAAGTCCGTAATAATACAGTGCTTCTTCATGTGAGAATACTCCCCCTGGGCAGCGCAATGAAAGAACATATGCTTCATCAACCCATGCATCCGGTGAAGCATATACACCATGACCTACTTTTTCATAGTGATTCTTTTCAACAAATGCATAGAAATCTCTCTTTGTCACTCCTGCCGCAAGTGCATCCTGTGTTCTCAGTATTCCTGTTTCATCAGGCTGAATATTTATCTCAGTCATAATAAATCTCACCTCCGTACTTTCGTGCTAATTACATAATCCATATTAGCACATATTTCTCCATTATCCTATATCGGATTACATCTGAGTAAGTACCAAAGACTAAACATCCTTTTTATTCAGTAAAACATAACATATCCATTTATTCTGCACAGTGAGATGCAGAGAAAAAAAGAACCACGCATCACCGCATGGTTCTTAGTGCAAAATCTGTTTATTACTTAGTAGGATCGCCACCCTGCAGGAATGTGCGGATGTCGTCTGTCAGTTCCTTAACGTTATCTTCACCGATATAGATCATATGACCGGAAGAGTATTCCTTCAGGTAAACACGTTCCATAGGCAGGTGTGCATGATCCAGCATGTGGTACAGATAACCGGATTCTGTGCAGAGGTCGAACCAGCCGTTAGCGAAGAATGTACGTGTACCGAAACGCTGTGTCATTGCACGTCTGAGCTGTACGGATGTTGTCCCCATGGATTCGTTGTTATCCCAGTCCATGTAGAAACGTGCAGAGCTTACATATGCACGATCCAGGTTAACATTCAGGTAAGGCAGGATATCACCTGTTACAGCTGCATAGAAGAATGCATCATAACGGTCAGCAGTTGCATCATCCCAGAGACCTTCACGGGATGATTCTACTGTATCAGGATACAGCAGAGGACGTGTTACACGGCCATCATAACGGGAGACTGCCATGCCCTTATCCTTCAGTACTTCACTTCTGTAATCATCGTCATTGATTTCCAGATCATGTCTGAGCAGATATTCACGGGATACACCTGTGTAGTAGCATACCTTCTTGATGATGTATTCCTTGTCTTCTTCACTGAGTCTTGAACCCTTGTACAGTGCAGGGAAGTATTCTTCATCCGCAAACTTCTTAGCTTCATATACAAACTCACGAACACTCTGCTCTGTCGGATGGTTATGATACCAGTTGACACCTGCATATGTCGGGAAGCCAAGAACTGCCATGTTCACCGGTACACCTTCACCAAAGTACTTGCCGGCTGTAACAGTGTTGCCGATCATGATGATGCCGTCAAAGGCAAAGCCGTAGGAACGGTTCTTGGAGCCGCTTGCGGCAATACCGGCAGCGATGGCATTACGTGTGCAGCCATAGGATTCACCGCACAGGTACTTGGGAGACTTGCCTCTGCCGTACTTTCTCAGCCATCTGTCGATGAAGGACAGCAGAGCTTCGGCATCCTGCTGAATACCCAGGAAGTTCTTCTTTTCTTCCGGATCAATCAGAAGACCATAGCCTGTACCAACCGGGTCAATCAGAACCAGGTCAGCAACATCCAGCAGACAGTTAGGGTTATCAATCACTTCATAGGGAGCGATGGACGTAGGACGGTCTGTTTCTTCATACTTCATACGTCTGGTACCCAGGAAACCTGCATGTACATACATGCACGCAGAACCGGGACCGCCGTTATATGCAAATACAACCGGACGCTTAGTAACATCCTCTACATCTGTACGGAAGTAGGAATAAGAGAAGATAGAGGCAATGGCCTTGCCGTTGTCATTGTAGAACACATTATCTTCAGATACTGTGTGATAGGGAATTTCTACGCCATTAAGAGTAATCGTATGATCGGATTCAAAACGTGCAGGCTTGAATTCATCAGCTTTGATACATTCTGTTTTGTACATTTCTTTTCTCTCCTTTAGAACAATGCACTTATGATAATACAAATCATTCACAATTACTTATGAATCACTCTGTCTATATCTATAGTAACTAGAAAAAACCTGCTTTTCAGCAGGTCATTTTCATAGTTTTCATTCCCCGAAGACAATCTCGACCTTATATTCCGGAGATACTGCCGTTACCAGAGGCTGGAAGACTTCCCATGTCTTCATCACTGCAAACTCATCCGCATGTTCCATAACATCCTTCTGCAGCAGTCTTTCTTCCATTGCACTCTTTACACTCTTCTCCAGTTCATTCTGCTGTTCAGCAGTGAGTGAAATATCCCCGAAAGCAAGCATACCCTTATCTGTATCTTCAAAGGCAATACGATCATAGTCAACAATCGTATACTGCAGTACAGCATGCGGAATGGTAACAGTTACAGCCTGCTTCTCTTCATCTACAGCAATATGCTCAGCATCGATATGCTTGAGATCGACTGTAAATACACCGGTACCGGCATAGCTGATATTCTTCACCTTGGAGAATACCGCAAAACCGCCAAGTCCGGACTTTGTCAAAGTCGTAGGAATATCCAGAGGCTGTTCCATAACAATCAGTTCCTGATGTTCCACAGCTTCATTGAGGATCGCATCCTTAAAGTCTGCGGCTGTATAGCCTAAGAAAGTCTCATCGAGAACTTCATCCACTTCTTCCTTGGCCTGCTGGATCGGTGCAGTAATGGTATTTCTAAGATTAAAGGTCAGAATACCCATGACGACTGCACCCAGGATAAAGCCAAGAATCAGACCCTTGAAGAATCCCCCTGCCTTCTTTGTTTTCAATGCTGCGGTCGCAAGCATCGCTGCTCCGGCAATGAGTTCTTCTTTCTTTTCCTCTGCCTTCTTCTTTTCTTCTTCCGCTAAAGCTTGAGCCTGTGATGCAGCTTCTTCCTTTTCTCTTTTCTTCTTTTCCGCAAGAGCTTTCTTTTCTTCTTCTGCTTTGATGCGCTGCTGCTTTTCTTCCTCAGCTTTCACATCCGCTTCTGCTTTCTTTGCTTTAGCCTTGGCCAGTTCTTCTTCCTGTTTCTTAGATTTTTCATTAGAAACAGTCTTTGCCTGTGCCTTTACTTCAATCTGATCTGCCATATTGTTTCCCTTTATACTTCTACAGGCTCTTCGCCATCTCTCTTCATCACTGTCTCAGGTGTATATACTACTCTTGCATTATGATAGCTGACACCGTAGCTGATGCCGCCAAGGAACGGCTGCTCTGTCACTTCCCCTGTACCATCCAGAATGCTTCTGCAGATATGCATGACATCCTCTCTGACACTCCAGGGCATAGACAGACAGGAAGCTTCTCCGGCATAGCCGATATGACCATTGAAGTCACGGTCAAAGTACGGCTCCAGAGCCTTCAGCTTTTCTGCAGAGTGATACAGTTCGGTAATACTTCCTGCAAACATAACAGTATTGGTATTGCAGGCATCACCGCTGAAATTGATTCTGTTCTTGCGATCCAGCAAAGAAATGGATCCGGGTGTATGACCGGGTACATGATAGACTTCAAGTTTACGATCGCCAAGATCAAATACATAACCTTCTTCAATGGCAATCAGTTCAGGGATCTGTCTCCATACACGCACCTGTTCCTCATTGAATGCATATGCCTGTTCTCTGTCACTTTCATGCATGACTTTCGCATAGCCAAGTCTTTCTTCATATGTCAATGTACGTGCCATCTCCATGTCATCTTTATGCATGTAGATCTTTTCAAATGCATCGATACCACCGGCATGGTCTACGTGTCCATGTGTCAGTACGACATCATACGGAAGATCCGTCAGACGTTCGACAATCCCCTTCAGATCACATGTGCCTGCACCGGTATCAATCAGCAATGCTCTTTCATTACCTACACATAAGTACATAGCATTCATGCCGAATTCATTGATCGCATATGTACGATATCCGATCTCATGGATATATGGTGTTCTGATACTCATAGTTATTTCCTCCTATGACTGTATCTACTATTCTACTCTAATGTACTGATCAGCTCAGCAAGTTCTCGATAGAATGCCTTCACCTTTCTTCTCTTGGTCATACCGCCCTGTACGGACATATGATCACCACGGATCACAGGCATGACTGTCCATACACCCTTATGCAGATTTTCAGCAGATGTAAACTGTTCAGCAGGGGCATTGAACGGAGCCATGGATGAAATAGTATTGACCAGACCGTCATTCTGCTGCCATGCTTCATCAATGATCAGACCATTAGCTGTCACACCTTTATAGGCACTCATTAACATCGCACTCTTCATGAACATGGATTCTGTAATTGCTGGATCAGGAATGAACTCACCCTTTTCATTACGATCACCGGAAGCAAACGGTACTGCAAAGTAATAGACATCCTCAAATGTAGAGATCTTCTCGTTCAAAGCCTGGGCATTGTCGATGTGCATGTCATAAGCCGCATAGTCTTCCTTGATGCGATCATCAAACTTACCGCGGTTGACAGCCCCTACCAGTTCCCCTCTGCGCCAGTATTTCTCAGTGATATCAACGCTGTGCACATCGAAGTTTTCATCTTCATACAAATCATAGGAAGTTGTACCGTTGGTCGGTGCTGCCAGTGTAATGACTGCATGTACTCTCGCACAGGTATTACCTTTGAAGAAATCAGAAAGATTCTCCTGTTCTGTATTCTTTTCAGCTTCCCAGCCATTGCGCAGAATCTCCTGGAACAGACGGACAGTCGCACCGCCGAAGGAATGACCGATCAGAACAATCGTAGAACTTTCAAAGTCTTCAATTAACGGACAGGAAGAGAAGTCTCTGCCAAAACGTACATGATTGCATCGCTTACTGTGTTCTTCACCATAGTCTACCTGCTTGCCTGCAAGCTGTGCATACAGTTCACATGCACGATCCCATGCACTGTACTTCGGTGCAACCGATGCACTGTATGCATCGTAGCCTAGTGTTCTCAGATACCTGATCATATCGCCATGAGATGTTCCCCAGTAAGGGAAGAATGTATTGACCTTGTCATAGCTTCCCCATCCGGATAAGCCATGTACAAAGATAAACTTCAGGTCTGATTTCCTTTCGGAACTGCTGTGTTTAGGAAGAATATGCTGAATCCATTCTTCAAATCTGATTGCATGATCTTTCATATGATACCTCTCAGTTATCAGTATCTTTGACTTAGCGGCAAAGTGCAAGAAACCTGCTTTTTTCTTCCTTTTTCATATTTAAACGCATTCTGGATGCACAGAAAAAGTACAGATTTCTGCTTTCAATTAATGGTTATATACAGCTTTTTTAATACACCGATTGAATCATAGAAGCCTCTTGTCAGTGCAGATCGTCTCGAACAAGCCTGACAATGCTTCATTTAGTCATTCATGTCTTCCAAAGTAAGGCAGATATGAAAGCTTACAGCTGCAGCAGAGAGAAATTCAGTTAATCATGGTACACCAGTCCGAAATAATCCATATATACTTTAAAACGGTCCTGTGCTGTCAGACATGTATCAATCAAGTAGCCTCTTTCATTTTTCCACTCTCTCAAACCGCGATAATAGTAATGTTTCAAATCATCTTCGATGATAAACGGAGTTATACCATTCCTAAGACATTCTTTGAACATAATGAGTCTTCCAACACGTCCATTGCCATCCTGAAATGGATGGATTTTTTCAAATTCATAGTGAAATTCAATTATCTCTTCCAGCGTTTTCTTTTTTGCTGCATTGTACTTTTTCAGTAACTGTCGGAGTTCCTTGGCAACCAAAGCAGGTTTTGTTGTTTCTTTCCCCCCTACTTCATTTTCCAAACGCTTGTAATCTCCTACTGCAAACCATGCCTTACGACTGTCAGAGGTTCCTGACTTCAGAACAAAATGAAGCTGCTTGATCATTGATTCACTCAGATTGTAATTTGCCAGATCAATCATTAAATCAATGCATCTGAAATGATTTGCAGTTTCAATAATATCATCTACATTTATTGACTCATTCTGAATACCGATTGTATTAGTTTCGAAAATGTATCTTGTCTGTGCATGTGTAAGTCTGCTGCCTTCCATATGATTTGAATTGTATGTCAGTTCAATCTGGATCTTATGATAAATACCACCTGATATGCCTGCTTCTTTCTCTTCTTTCAATCGTTCCAAAATATCTGTCATGATCTTCCCAGCTCTTTTCTTTCGTTCAGGTTTAACAGCATCTTTAGGAATCTTCCAGGTTTTCCCGTCAATCACTGCGCCAGGGACCTTGCCTGCAGCACAGTAGTTTCTAACGCTTCTTTCGGACACTTCCCACTTAAAAGCAATCTCCGCCACATTACAGTATTTCACAGTTATCACCTTCTTGATTTTGCACTATAGGAATTATTATGGCACTATCGGCATTTTATATCAACATTTCGCTTATTGTATTCACACGATAGTTTGCCGTTAAAGCAATTTTTCAAGCAGAACACTATAGTACATTACAAAAGTAATCTAGATATCATGTACCGTACTGCTCGCATATCCAGACCACCTTTTTATAACCTCAACATATTGCTGTCACAGGATCTCTACGCTTTTTGTCATAAACCCGAAGCAGCCTTATCCATCTTAAATCACAGTTTCAAAACACTCCTGACCTCCTATTTTCCGGTTGGAAGTTTTGATTCTTTCATAATCCTTATAAGCCTGTCGTCTTCAGTTTACTAGCCCTGAAGTCTAGAGTATGTAAATAGATCAATTCTTTACTTATCTGAATTGTAATAATTTAGTTCGCGTTTGAATATTTCCAAATACTCTTTCATCTGCTCATCATGCGGAATGATAAAACAAGCATAGGAAGCTAGCGATCAATTACCCCATATTCTAAAAATTATAAAAGGTTCTCCCCAATCACAGGAAGAACCTCAGTAAGATCGTATTCAGTATTTACTGATTACTTTGCATTAGCAGCTGCAGCCTTACCAGCCTCACGGCCCAGTACTACTACAACGTCCATAGCGGAACCGGATGCAGGATACAGCTGGTTGAAGAATTCGCCGTTAGCGACTTCACCTGCTGCATACAGACCGGAGATTGCTGTACCTTCAGTGCTGAGAACTTCACCGGAGAGGTTTGTCTTCAGACCGCCGAATGTACCGAGCAGACCCTTCTTCCACTGCAGTGCATAGAAAGGACCGCTTACAACAGGTTCCATAGTGGAAGCA
>JAZUHS010000103.1:0-17895 GCA_045641845.1 Bulleidia sp.
CGAGGGACTTAAAATCCCTTGGTAGCAATACTGTGAGGGTTCAAATCCCTCCATCCCCACCATTTATCTGTTTTATTAAAATGCGCCCATAGCTCAACTGGATAGAGCGTTTGACTACGAATCAAAAGGTTGCGGGTTCGACTCCTGCTCGGCGCGCCATTCTTTAAAAAGTGTTACTTGATTATGGCGAGGTAGCTTAGTTGGCTAGAGCAATCGGTTCATACCCGGTAGGTCGTGAGTTCGAGTCTCACCCTCGCTACCATTTCTCAAGTTCATGAGCGGTGCTGATTGCATCAATCGGACCCTTAGCTCAGTTGGTCAGAGCTGTCGGCTCATAACCGATTGGTCGAAGGTTCGAGCCCTTCAGGGTCCACCATTTACGGAGGAATACCCAAGCGGTTGAAGGGTCCGGTCTTGAAAACCGGTAGGTCGGGAAACCGGCGCCAGGGTTCGAATCCCTGTTCCTCCGCCTTTCCTGAAAATCAGATGTTCATTTGAACATATATTATCGCGAGGTAGAGCAGCCTGGTAGCTCGTCGGGCCCATAACCCGGAGGTCGTTGGTTCAAATCCTTCCCTCGCAACCATTGGTTCTGTAGCTCAGTTGGTAGAGCAATGGACTGAAAATCCATGTGTCGCCGGTTCAATTCCGGCTGGAACCACCTCAAAAACCCGATGAAAGTCGGGTTTTTTGATTGTCTGAATAGAAAGGTATCAGTTTTTGTTCTGATATAATAAGACCTATGAATAAACTACTTGTGATTGGATCTGTACATGCAGATATCGCGGCTTATGTTGACCGCATGCCGAAAGGCGAAGAAGATATTACTCCTGATCGTACCGAACAGCGTGTGGATGGCAGTGGCTGGAAGACAGCTCAGATGTTCAAGGGCTTTGATTTTCCTTTTGAACTGCTCGCTCCATGCGGAAGCGGTGTATATGGTGAATATGTTTCAGAAGAAGCAAAGAAGGCTGATATTGAACTGAAATACCGCAGTTCTGCTTTAAGCGGCTGTACGTATCATGTGATTGATCGCAGAGGACAGGAGAGTTTCTTCTGCGTACCAGGCAGTGAATATGATTTCAGCGTAGATTATCTGATGGAGATTTATCCTGAGGAACTTGATGAAGTAGTTCTGTATGGTGATATGCTTCAGGGTGATGGTGTAGAAGAGATTATCGGCACAGTTCAGGAACTTGAGAAACCTGTATATTTTGCGCCTGGTACATCCGGTGATGCGATGGATGAGATTCTGATTGAGGAAATCTTCAGTACGCATCCGATTCTGCATATCCTGGATCAGGATGCATATTATCTTGCGGGGGAAAAGGGTGAAGATCTCAGACATACTGCGAAAGCACTGAATCGGATGACATCGGCACCTGTATTGATCATCAAGCAGAAAGAAGGCTGCTGGTACTGCGGTGATGATGAAGAATTCCTGGCTCCTGAAGACAGAATGATGGATCCTGATCTTCATCTGAGTGCATTCATGATTGCTCGCAGAGCCGGAATTGATGTCCGCAGTTCACTGATGTATGCCAATCGCGTTTCCTCTGAATATCGCGGCAGAACTATGACGGATCGTGATTATGAATATGAAAAGAAGAGACTTGCAGGCATGATCCTGAACAAGTGAGGGTAATATGTCGAGAACTGAAGAAGAAAGAATGGCAGAACAGGCGTTTCTGCAGCAGATGATTTTTGTAAATGACCAGACTATGGCTGAAAACAGACAGAAGGGGATTCATAAGTATTATCTGTTTCTTGATTTTGATGGTGTGATCAATGTCTTCTATCTGCCCGGAACACCCGAATACGAAGAGATGGTTAAGATGGAAGAGTTTGAATTCGCAGATCGTCGCTGTGTGGCTCGTCTGCAGGCGCTGTGCCGTGATTATCCGATTGAGGTGATTATCTCTTCATCATGGCGTTTCTCCGGCCTGAAGAACTGTATTGAGTATCTGCGCAAGGCAGGATTATCTGAAGATACACCGATTGTGGATGTGACACAGGGAGAAAAGTGGCAGACCAGAGAATCCGATATTCATCAGTATCTGTATGAACACCCGGATTTCTCAGGTTACATTGTCTTTGATGATATGCGCATGCCGCATATTCCGGGTCACATGGTTCAGACAGACCCGCTGAAGGGATGGGATGCAGAGCGTGATGCCTATGCCCGCACGCTTCTGGATCAGCAGAAATAACAGAATATCTATTACATGATCAGAGCCTTATGCAGCTGTGCAGGACAGGTTGTTGAAAAAAGTGGTTGCATTGGTTTTTTGATTGTGTATAATAATATCTGTTGATGCGGTCATGGCGGAATTGGCAGACGCGCTAGTTTCAGGTTCTAGTGGTGAGAGCCGTGCAGGTTCAAGTCCTGTTGACCGCACCTAAATTAAGATGACGAAAGTCATCTTTTTTTGTGTTTTAAGTAAAATACGGCTGCTTCATGCTATGATTTTCTGCAGAAGGTAAGATGTGATGCAGAATCAGGAACAGATCAAGGAAGAGCATATTCGGCAGGCAGGACAGTATATTGCCTTTTTCCGTAACTCAGCAGATCAGATCGGCAGAAACGATGTGCGAGAGCAGCTGCTGAAACTGCTGCGGACACTAACTGAGCTTCGTGATACAGAATATGTATTTGAAAGCGGTGAGAAAGAACTGAACAAGGTATATGACCGTTATCTTCCTTACCTTCGGCAGATCGTTGAGAATTATCTGCGTATGCAGGAAGCCGGCAATTATCAAGCACTGCTGGAACTGTCTGAGAAGCTGAAGCATATTTTTGCTGTTTTTACAGACACCCTGAACAATGTGATCAGAATTCTGCCTCAGGATGAGATTGATGAAGCACGGGCACAGGCGGCAGCCATAAAGCTGAAAGAGGAACTGGATCGTCGTACAGGCCGCAAATGAGCAGGCGGATACGATTGGCGGCAGTGGCGGCATCTGTTTGTTTACACCCCTTTTTGCAGGGGGTATAGTTATAGTGCAAAAAGCGCCGGGGAGTGAAGCGGCGTTAGCAAGATTATAGAAGACCGGAACATGATGATCCGGTCTTTTTGCTTTCCGAAAAGCAATACCTCGGAGGGCAGAAAGACGTTCTACGGCAGGGCGGCTTCTTCTGAAGAAAGAAAGGAGTGTGGAAAGCCGTATTCCACAAAATAAGATCAAATGAACACAAAAAGATTGATTGCTTCACTCGCTGCTGCAGGTGTAACCGCAGTATCCTCACTGGTATCCGTATCAGCTGCTACCGACGAAATTCAGAGCGTGATTGATCCGCTCAGAGATGGTTCCTTAACAATCTGCAAGCTGAAGACAACCAGCAGTACCGTCAAGACCGGCTCCGGTTTCTATGACCCGGATGTAACAGAAGAAGGCATGGAGGGCATTGTCTTCAGTACAAGAAAGATTGCTGCATATGAAACAGTTGCCGATCAGGGGACTGTGCAGACCCTGTTTACCGGACTTGATGCTGAGTTTATCCAGCTGCTCGAAGATAACGATATTGAGCTGGAAACAGTCATGATCGGTGATACCGCATATTACACTCCCATGGCACTGAGCAATGCCCTGGATGCGCTGAATTCTGTGACGGGTGCAGTTCCCGGTGAAGTGCAGGTAAACAACTGGATGCGTGAGGGAGGTACAGCTCTGCCTGCGACCAACAGTATGGGTGAAACCTTCCAGGATATCCCTGCTGCCGATCAGGGTCTGTATCTGGTAGCAGAAACTGACTGTTCTGCGTATAAGGCCGGTGTCAATGGTCTTGCGGAAGAAGTAGTCTACAAGGCGTCTTCACCGTTCCTTGCCGCTGTCCCTATGACCGGTGTGTTTGCCTACGATGATGGTGAAACATACGCAGATGCGGCTTCTTACTGGATCTATGATGTAACGGTTTATCCGAAGAACCAGACCGTTTCCATTCCGAAGTTCATCGTTTCTACAGAAGATGACAACACTCTGGTACAGGCAGAGGATGCTGCAATCGGCGATGTCATCGAAGAAATCATCGCGGCCGGTGCACCTGCAGTTGTCTCAGCATCCAATGCGTATGAGAAGTATGTCATCAAGGATACGATGGATGCCGGAATGTCCTTTGTTTCTATCAACTCTGTAAAGTACGGTACGGAAATCTCTTCTCCTTCCACCAAGGATGCTTTCTCTTCCTTCAGAACATTAACTGAAAATACTGACTATGTATTTGCTCTGAATGAAGATGATCATTCCTTCACGGTGACATTCCTGGAAGCAGGTTTAACCAAGCTGAATGCTCTGACTGAAAATGCGCAGGTAGTTGTTGACTTCAATGTCATTCTGAATGCAGATGCTGAAGATGGCAGCGGCCTTGCCAATGAGAATACCCCTCAGCTGACATGGAAGAATCTGAGTACTCTTGAAACATCCGTAGAAGGCAACAAACCTAAGCTCTACACATATCGCATTGATCTGACTAAGACAGGTGTTGAGGATGCTTCCAATGTCGGCTTTACAATTAAGAGCGGTTTCGCTTTCTTAAACTTCGTCGAAGATGAAGCAGGTATCTATCATGTATTCACATCCGAAGATGATGCTGAAAGCAAAGTCAAGGAACTTCGTCCTTCAGCAGCAGGCAAGCTGATTGTAAGAGGTCTTGATGAAGGTAAGTACATGTTTGAAGAAACACGTACAGAAAGCGGTCATGATCTGCTGAGCACACGCTTCGTTGTTGTACTGGAAGGTGATGAACCGATTGATGGTGCTCTAGCTTCTGCAAAAATCGCTGCATCTGATCTCAATGGCAATCCTGCTTCCGATTATGCAGATGCTGTTATTACAGCTGGTACTGCTTCCATTACAGTCAATAACAATGAGTCCTTTGTTCTTCACACTGGCGGCAGTGGTACAACGATGATCTACATCTGCGGCGGTCTTCTGATCGCAGCAGCTCTGGCGCTGAAGTTTGCTTCCCACAGAAACATCGCCTGAATTTCATGAGGGGAGAGGGGCAGACCTCTCCCTTCTTCAAAGGTTTGCTTTATGGCAGGCAAATATCTGATGAATGCAGGAATCTGCATTCTTCTGGCTGCAGGACTTTCTGTTGTGGAAACACCGTCATTGCTGGATCTGTATACACAGATGCATCAGCAGGTGATCATCGGTGGCTATGACAGCAGAATCAGCTATCTGGATGAAGCGGAAGTACAGGAAAAGCTGAGAGAAGCGTCCATATACAACAGCGAGATATATCGGCACCAGCAGGCTGCGGCATTTATGTACAGACAGGCAGATCCTGAGGATGATGTGTATTTTTCCTTACTGGATGAAGGCGACGCGGATCATACCATGGCGCTGCTGACAATACCAAAGATTCATCTGAGTCTCCCGGTTGTACACGGTACAGATGAGGAGATTCTGAAGTATGAAGCAGGACATATGTACGGTACATCACTGCCTAGTGGCGGTGCTTCAACACACTGCGTGATAGCAGCACATACAGGACTGGTCAGTGCAAAACTGTTTACGGATCTTGTGGAATTGGAAGCGGGAGATCGCTTTTTTCTGACTGTTTTCAATGAGAAACATGGATATGTGATTGATCAGATCGTAACAGTACTTCCTGAAGAAGAGTCATTTTATCTGCAGGTGGAAGACGGCAGTGATTACGTGACCCTCTATACCTGTACACCTTATGGTGTGAATGATCATCGTCTTCTTGTTCGCGGTGTACGGTCCGACATGGAAGAAATGCAGTTTTCTACTCTGGAAATCCAGAAAGAAAAGTATCTTCTGATTATGAAGGCGATACTGCTTCTGATGTTTCCCATGCTGTTTTTCTGTGCGGCTGTTCGTTATGTATTTCTGATGAAAGCAAAGGAGGAACAATGAAACTGAAAATATTGATTTCATTTCTGACACTACTAATGACCACTGTATTGCCGGGGACATCATGTGCTGCGGAAGTACTGATTGATTATCAGGATGGCAATGGTCCTATCTGCAATGCAGGGTTCAGGATGTACCGTGTCGGTGAATATGAAACTGAGGTTCAGGATGGAACGATTAGTGATCAGCTGGTATGCCTGATTGGAGAAAAAGAGGAACTGTTTGAAACAGATCTTCAGGAATATGCGGATCGTGTCATAGATGCATATGCGCAGGATCATATCTCGCAAGGAAGAATCTATACAGGTTATACGGATGATAAGGGAATTCTGGAATTCAAAGATTTGGAAGAAGGCTGTTATCTGCTTGCGGAAACAGAGCCGGCTGAAGGATATCGTTCATGTGCACCGATGATTATCAGAATTGTGAATCAGGACAATCTGAATTCGTATACCGAACAACTCGTGCTTCAGCCTAAGGCAGTCAGCTGCGGTTCTATACGTTTGATCAAACATGTATCAGGAGAGACAGCGGAATATGATCGAAGTTTTCATGTGTCAGTCGTGCTGAATGAAGAAAGAGACTATGCTTTTCCGTACATCACGTCAGACGGTTCTGAAGGTATCTGTTATTCCGGTGATGAACTTGAAATCAGAAATGAGGAATGGATCAGAATTATGGATATTCCTGCGGGTACCGAATATGAAGTAAACGAGAAAGAAGCCGGAAAAGATGGTTATCAGACAACGATCATCAACAAAAACAGCAGAGTTGAACAGGCACATGAGATCAGTATTGATATTTATAATTCCAGAGAACCTTCTGTGGATACCGGTGATGTATTTGAACTGAGAGCTTTTGCGGTTTCATTTATCTCCGCGCTTTTGATGCTGGTAATTGCGATATATCACACGGCAGGAAGAATACGGGTAAGGGATTAATCTGTGACGAGAATTAAAGGTTCGGTTATAATGAACTGCGAAGAGGGGGGATATGTATGGATTTGTTTGAAGCTGCAGGAGAAGAACAGAGAAAACAGGATGAACCACTGGCGGCGAGAATGCGTCCGCGTACATTGGAAGAAGTCGTAGGCCAGGAACATATCATTTCACCCGGCCGTCTGCTATACAGAGCAATCAAGGCAGATAAGCTTGGTTCTATCATTTTCTATGGTCCTCCCGGTACAGGAAAGACAACACTTGCCCGAGTGATTGCCAACTCTACAAGTGCGGAATTTGAACAGGTGAATGCAACAATTGCCGGCAAGAAAGATCTTGAAGCGGTTGTCGTCAGAGCAAAACAGACAGCCGGACTGTCCAGACGTAAGACAATACTCTTTATTGATGAAATCCATCGTTTCAATAAAGCGCAGCAGGATTTTCTTCTTCCTCATGTGGAAGATGGCACGGTAATTCTGATCGGCGCAACCACAGAGAATCCGTATTTTGAAGTGAATGGAGCCTTGATTTCCAGGTCACGCATTTTCGAACTGAAACCGCTGACTTATGAAAATCTTGTGGATCTTCTGCATCGGGCTCTTGAGGATCCGATTCGCGGCGTTGCGGCAGAGATGGTCAGGATGGATGAAGAAGCTGTTGAGTTTCTGGCAGAAGCTGCTGATGGTGATGCTCGTGCAGCATTGAATGGTCTTGAACTTGCCGTTCTGACAACAGATCGGGATGATGACGGCTACATCAACATTACTCTTGAAGTAATTGCGGAATGTATCCAGAAAAGAGCAATCCGCTACGATAAAACGGGCGATAACCACTATGATACGATTTCCGCTTTCATTAAGTCCATGCGTGGTTCTGATCCGGATGCGGCAATGTATTATCTTGCCCGTATGCTTACTGCAGGCGAAGACATAAAGTTTATTGCCAGAAGAATCATGATCTGTGCATCTGAGGATGTCGGCAATGCAGATCCTCGTGCATTGGAAGTGGCAGTGGCTGCATCACTTGCCGTAGAGAGAATCGGTCTTCCTGAAAGTCAGATTATTCTTGCACAGGCAGCGACCTATGTTGCCTGCGCTCCTAAGTCTAATTCCGCATCCGCTGGTATTTTCAAGGCGATGGATGAAGTCAGCCGCAGCGGCAATCTTGCGCAGCCCTCATACCTTAAGGACGCGCACTACAAGAGTGCTGAAAAGCTTGGCAGAGGTGTTGGCTATAAATATGCCCATGATTATCCGCACCATTACGTAGATCAGCAGTATCTGCCGGATGAGATCAAGGATATGAAGTTCTATGAGCTGAGCAACAACGGCTACGAAGCAAAGCTGCAGAAGTGGTTTGATCTGATCGGCAAACGCGGATACGGCAGAGAAAATGAAAAGAAATAAAAGTGATTTCTTAAACTGCATTGTCGAAAATTGCACGTGCAGAATTAGGTTTTTTGCAGGCTGGTGATTCAACTTGATATTGATATTTCTTGTGCTAAACTAGCTGTGTTACTAAAGTTGGAGGGTAATATGAAAGAATACGCACCTATTAAAGAAGGCAAAGTCCGTGAAATTTATGACACAGGCGATGCTCTGATTATGGTAGCAACAGACCGAATTTCCGCATTTGACGTAATCCTGAAGAACAAGGTTACTAAAAAGGGCGCTATCTTAACACAGATGTCTGCATTCTGGTTTGATTTCACAAAGGATATCATGCCTAACCACATGATCAGCACAGATGTCAACGATATGCCTGAATATTTCCGCAAGCCCGAATTCACAGGCAATTCCATGCTCTGCCGCAAGCTGAGCATGATCCCTGTTGAATGCATCGTACGTGGCTACATTACCGGCAGCGGCTGGGCTAGCTACAAGAAGGACGGTACAGTCTGCGGCATTAAGCTGCCGGAAGGTCTGCAGGAATGCGATCAGCTCCCTGAACCGATCTATACACCCAGCACAAAGGCTGAAATCGGCGAACACGACCTCAATATCAGCTTTGAAGAATCCGTTGATCATCTGGAAAAGTATTTCCCCGGCCGTGGCCGCGAATATGCTGAAAAGATCCGTGATTACACAATCGCTGTTTACAAGAAGTGTGCTGAATATGCAAAGACACGCGGTATCATCATCGCTGATACAAAGCTCGAATTTGGTCTGGATGAAAATGGTGATGTAATCCTCGCTGACGAAATGCTGACACCGGATTCCAGCCGTTTCTGGCCGGTTGAAGGCTATGAACCTGGTCATGGCCAGCCTTCCTTCGACAAGCAGTTCGTACGTGACTGGCTGAAGGCTAATCCTGAAAGCGACTACAATCTTCCTCAGGAAATCATCGATAAGACAATCGATAAGTACAAGGAAGCTTACAGCCTGCTGACAGGTAAGGAAATTGCCTGATTAAACTGCAGAATCTGCACTTAGGACGATAGTGAAAAAACTATCGTCTTTTTGTATGCGAAAAGCAGGGGGAATTCTTCTGCCTGATGTGAATAAGTACAGTGAGAGGTGAATTATGAAACAGACAGCGACAGAAGATAGTACTCTTTCAAGTCAGGTACAGAGATGCAGAAAGCTTATGGGAGTGTATTCAAATCAGAAGACAGCTTTGAGAATCTGGCACGACAATGAAATCAATGAACCTGCTTCACATTACAGCGGTGCGTCAATTCTTGCATCGAACATCAGCTATGTGGAACGTGTTCTTTCGCTCATAACCGCACAGGCAGGACCGCTCGCGGCGGCAATGATCAGTGATGTCTATATCCATGGTGAAAAGCAGGCAGGAACAGCCAGACGATATGGCTATTCTTTAAGAACTCTGCAGAGATGTTTTCATGAGTGGATGTTTGATGCAGTCTCGGAGGCCGAAAATGAAATACAGCATGGGTGATACACTTGAACAGCTTTGCAGTGATTACCTTGCAGTCAGGCTTGATGCTATTCGAAATGAAGAGAAAAGAAGAGAACTTCAGGTGCATATGGCTGAAGCAAGGTCCGCAGGGTTTTTAGAGGAAATCGGCAGAAAGTATTCCGGTGATCGAATAGTTGACTGGATTGATGAAGGAATCATGCTTGAAAATGCGGCATTGAAATGTAAGAAGCGTATGGCTTCATTGAGGAAAAGCATCGAGAAGAACTCGGACCCTGAACTGTATCCGGCTGTGTGGATGATCGGAGTAGAAAAGAAAACGTTGGCACAGACCGCTGATATTATGGGAATGAAACCGACTGTTCTGCGCCGAAAGCTCAATGAACAGAAAAGAAAAGCAGAGCTGCGAAAAGGAAGAGACAATGAACTGATTTGACATGCATCCGAATATCAATATGATTATTACGTCAGCTTCGGCTGACGGAAATGAGGATATATGGCAAATTTTCTCTTTAATATCAGAATGAAAATTCAGCGATTCATGCGCGGAAGATACGGTATGGATGATCTCAACAGATATCTGCTGTATACAGTGATTGCTATGGATATCATCGGACTGTTTGTGCGCAATGCATTCTTTTCTATGATCTGCAATATCCTTCTGATTCTTATGGTCTTCAGAGCATTGTCCAAAAACTATGTGAAGAGAAGCATTGAAAACAGAAAGTTCATGGAGAGTACTGTAGGCATCCGCCGACAGCTTAAAGCCGTTCTCAGCAGTCTGCGTGATCGCAATTATAGATACTATACTTGTCCGAACTGTCGTCAGATTGTCCGTGTTCCAAGAGGCCGCGGCAAGATCATGATTACGTGTCCGAAGTGCAGAAGTGAGTTTGTAAAAAGAAGCTAAGGCTTCTTTTTTCTTGGACGTGCCGAAGTATTACACTGGCAGACTGTACCTGGCTGATGTACACTTGTACCCAATAAAGGGGAAAACTATTATGACAAAAATGAGTGGAATTGACCTTGGAAAACTGAATGAAATGAGAGATGTCTATCTCGCTGATGAGAAGGCACGTGTTGTAAGAAATGCTCTTACAAAAAATGATCTGAACCTGATCAGCCGCAGATTTGACGCTGAAGCTGCAAATCCGAATATTTTTACAATTGATATCAAGACAATGTCTGCGACAAGCCAGAATGCATCCGGCCGCTGCTGGATTTTCTCTGCAATGAATGTTCTCAGAGAAAAGATTGCCAAGAAGTACGGCATTAAGGAATTCGAATTATCTCAGAATTATGTTGCTTTCTACGATAAGCTCGAAAAGGCAAATTGGTTTATGGAATGCGTACTGCAGGAAATTGATCAGCCGCTTGCTTCTGAAAACATGCGTTTCCTGCTGCAGATGGCAGTCGGCGATGGCGGTCAGTGGAATATGCTGACAAGCCTTGTAAAGAAGTATGGTATCTGCCCGAAGTCCGCAATGCCCGAAACATACCAGTCCGGTCATACACGTACTATGAACGGTATTCTGAATAAGCGTCTGAGAATCTTCGCTGCGGAAGCTAAGAAGGCTTATGCAGAAGGAAGACAGAATGATATTCCTGCATTAAAGGAAGCTGCATTAAAGGAAATCTATGGTCTGATTGTTTCCTGCTTTGGTCTGCCCCCTCAGACATTCACATTTGAATACTACGATCAGGATGGCAGGGCACATGCAGAATACGGCATTACACCTGCACAGTTCTACAAGGATTATCTCGATGATGATCTCGACAACTATGTAAACTGCATCAACGCACCTACAGAGGATAAGCCTTATCATAAGACTTTCTGTGTTAAGTATCTGGGCAACGTAGTTGATGGTGATCCGATCTCTCTGCTCAACCTGCCTCTGGACGAATTCAAGGCTGCAGCACTGGCACAGCTGAAGGATGGTGAACCTGTATGGTTCGGCTGTGACTGCGGCAAGGATGGCGATCGTGAAACAGGTCTTTGGGATGATCAGCAGTATGATTACGGTAATACACTGGATATGCATCTTGAAATGTCCAAGGCTGATATGCTGAATACAGGTGAAAGTGCAATGAACCATGCGATGGTTCTGACAGGTGTAAATCTTGTTGATGACAAGCCTACAAGATGGAAGGTCGAAAACTCCTGGGGCGATAAGTTTGCTAACAAGGGTTACTATATTGCCAGCGATACATGGTTTGATAAGTACATGTATGTCATTGCTGTTCATAAGAAGTATCTTTCTGAAGAAGCACTCGCAGCTCTCAAGGAAGAACCTGTGATGCTGGCACCTTGGGATCCTTTCGGAACTCTCGCTGACTGATTTATAACGATATGCAAATAAAGGGTGTATTGCTGATGTGAGCGATATGCCCTTTTGTATTATCACGGGAAACAACGCATTTCAGGCATGGCAGGGGCAATAATGGCGATCATGAGCATTACTTTTATTAGGCAGTTGTGTATAATTGAAGTAATGGAGAATTATTACAGTTTATGAAAATCGGTGTTATTTCATTAGGTTGTGCAAAAAACCTGGTTGATACAGAAAATCTTCTCGGATTGCTCAAGCAGAGCAATCTTGAAATCGTTACCTCGCATGAAGAGGCAGATGTCATTATCATCAACACATGCGGATTTATTGACAGTGCTAAATCGGAGGCAATTGACACAATTCTGGATATGGCAGAATTGAAGAAGGGCAACCTGAAGAAACTGATTGTCATGGGCTGTCTTGCAAAACGATACAAGCCTGAGCTGGAAGTTGAAATGCCCGAGGTTGATCGCTTTATTTCCATTGATGAATATAGAAATATCGGATCGATCCTTACAGAGGAACTTGGGGTAAAGGTTGCGAATGACTATGGTATTACACCTCGTCTTCTTTCAGGAAAGCCCTGGATGGCATACCTGCAGATTTCCGATGGCTGTAATAACAGATGCAGTTACTGTGCGATTCCGTTTATCCGCGGCAATCTGAAATCAGTACCTATGGATGAAGTAATCAAAGAGGCAGAACGCCTTGTTTCCATTGGTGTAAAGGAAGTGACTCTTGTTGCTCAGGACAGTTCCAGATATGGTACAGACTTTGACCATAAGCCTCATCTTGTAGAACTGCTCAGAAAGCTGGATGAAGTCGAAGGAATCCACTGGATCAGAATGCTGTACTTATATCCGGATGAAATGCCGGACGGCTTAATTGAGCTGATTCGAGATTCAAAGCACATTCTCCCGTATTTTGACATCCCGACACAGAATGGCTGCGATAAGACGCTGAAGGCAATGCGCAGACATACAAGCAGACAGCAGATTTTTGAGCGAATTGCAAAAATCAGAGAATTGCTGCCTAATGCAGTACTGCGTACAACTCTGATTACCGGCTTCCCCGGAGAAACTCTGGAGGATCATGCAGAGAATCTCTCAATGGTCGAGCAGATCAGATGGGATCATCTCGGTGCATTTACTTTCTCGCGTGAAGAAGGTACTGCTGCATATGAGATGGATGATAATGTTCCTGCTGAAGAGAAGGAACGCAGACATGCAGAAATCATGGATCTTCAGGAGAAGATTGCCATGGAGAAGCTGAATGAAAAAATCGGTATTGAGACGGAAGTGATCGTTGAACGCATTGACCCTCTTACTGAAATGTATATTGGCAGAAGTATCATGCAGGCACCGGACGGAGTAGATGGATACACTCGTTTCCGTTCTGATCGTGAACTGCATGCAGGTGAGTTCGTTAACGTCCGAATTACAAAGATCAGCGGACGTAATCTGATAGGAAAAATGATTGGAGGATCAGAACAATGAAGTATTACATCGGCATTGACCTTGGCGGTACAAACGTAAGAGTAGCTAAGGTCTCCGAAGACGGCGAAGTCGTTGCTGTAGTCAAGGGCCCGTCTTACGGAACAGAAGGACCTGTTAAGGTTCTTGCAAATCTCAAGGAAATGGTTCGTGAAATCCCTGGCTGGAGCGAATGCTCCGGTATCGGTGTCGGCGTACCCGGCCCGGTAGACACAAAGGCTGGTACAATGGTACTTTCCACAAACCTTCCCGGCTTTACAGGCTTCCCCTTTGCAGCTGAAATGACAAAGGAATTCGGTATGCCCGCTTATCTCGACAATGATGCTAACGTTGCTGGTCTTGCTGAAGCTCTCGTTGGTGCAGGTAAGGGACATGATGTTGTATTCTATACAACAATCTCTACAGGTATTGGCGGCGTTCTCGTTGTTAACGGCAAGACAGTACCTGGCAAGCATGGTTTCGGTGGCGAAATCGCCAACATCATTATCGACCGTGACCGCGAACAGGTTAACTATCTGAACGTTGGTGCTATCGAAAACGAAGCTTCCGGTACAGCAATTACTCGTAAGGGTCAGAAGGCTCTGCCTGAAGCAGGCATCAAGCATGCAGGTATGGTATTTGATGCTGCTGAAGCAGGCAACGAAGCTGCTAAGACAATCGTTGATGGCATGGAAAAGGATCTGGGTCAGCTCTTCGCTACAATCGCTTGCGTATGCGATCCGGAAGTATTCATCATTGGCGGCGGTATGACAAAGTCTGCAGATAAGTTCCTTCCGAAGGTAGTAGAATACTACAAGTCCATGTCTCATACAGCAGTTCATGACACACCGTTTGTAATCGCCACACTGGATGAACCCGGCGTAATCGGTGCTGCTATGCTGCCTAAGTCTCAGGGCAACTGATTAATCAGTAAACTGTAATAAATAACTGCAATGCATCTGACAAACTGAAAGGATTTATCTATGTATCATATCTCAGACTTGAAAAAGTATGTGCGTTGTCCTCGTCTTTATCTTAATGACCGCAATGCTCCGAAAAAAGAATATCAGCCTTTCGTAAGACTGGATGAAGCTGTAACGGATCTTGCCGCTATTAAACTGGGCGTAACAGAGCACTTTCTGGGTAACAGAGGTGATAGTCCTGAATTGGCGTTGGATGCATTGCAGCATTATGATTGGCTTGTAAAAGCCAGATTCGAATACAGACAGCTCAGAATCAAGGTTCCGTTCCTTCACCGTAATGGCGATGGATGGGACCTGTATTTCCTGTTTACAGGACTGAATCCTCATGCGGATGATATTCAGTTCTACTGTGATACAGTGTGGGTACTTGAAAACAATGACATCATTATCAAGAACATCAGTGTAATTCATCTGAATGGCTCTTATGTAAGAAAAGGTGAACTGGATCCCCATCAGCTGTTCGTTGTCAGTGATTATTTTTATAACAGCAAGAATAATCCGACAGTGAATATCAGAAATGCGATTTATAACAGAATGAAGGATCTCTCCGATATTCTTGATGAAATGGATGAATGTACCGAAGAAACTGTTGGCAGACCGATCAGAACAAATCGCTGTTCAGCCAGACAGAAGTGTACATATTATGAACAGTGCTTCCCTGATGAAAAGGAAGAAGAAAGCAATTCTATTATTACTCTGATTGCTTCTCAGCATCGTTATGCGATGAAGAATGAAGGTCTTCTGTATCTCAGAGATGCTGATATCAGCAGAATCGAAGGCAGCAAGCAGCAGTACGCACAGATCATGGCGGACAAATCTCCGAATGGTCGCTTTGTTGACAGACTGGCTTTGAGATCCTGGATGACAAGCATCGAATTTCCTATTACTTTCCTTGATTTTGAATGGGAAAGATTTGCAATTCCTCCTTATGAAGGAATGAAGCCGTATGATGTTCTTCCGTTCGAATATTCAATTCACATTCTTGAAGAAGATGGAACGGTAAGACACATTGATTATCTTTCTGTTCATGATGATCGCAGAGATATGGCTGAATCTCTTATCCGTGATATTCCTGAAACAGGTTCAGTAATGGCCTACAACGCAGCAGGTGCCGAAGTTATCAGAATTCGTGAGATGGCTGATAATTTCCCGGATCTTGCTGAAAAGCTGCTGAACATTAATGCGCGTATGGAAGATCTCCAGCAGCCGTTTGAAAACGGTGTGGTCTATGATGTCAGAATGCGTGGATTCTGGTCACTGAAGGTGCTGATGTCGATGATGGATGATCCCGGTTATAACAGTCTGGATATTCGTCATGGCATGGATGCAGTATTCCAGTGGAGACATCTGGATTATGATGAAACTGCTGATGAAGAGGAACGCAATAGAATTATTGAGGAGCTGAAGGCTTACTGCGGTATGGATTCATATGCAATGACCGTGGTATTCAAATGGCTGATAACTCTGGCAGATGAGGATGTTTAAACATCCTTTTTCTTTTTCATAACCTGTTAAGAATTGGCCGTATAATGCATGCTATAATATAGGTGTAAATAAGAGAAGCACTTGAAAATCATAATAGTAATTCATCAAGTATTCGAAATAATTTTAGCAATTGCACAAAGCAGCCATATACAGAATAGGAGGAAATAGTATGCGGTTTGAAATTGTTGGTAAGAATATCGAAGTCTCTCAGGCTATGAAGGAAAAGATCGAAAAGAAGCTCGCAAGCCTGGAAAAGTATGTTCTGATTGATCCGAATACAGTTGTACGCGTTGTGGCACGTGTATATCCGAATTCTCAGAAAGTTGAAATCACAATTCCTACAAAGGTAGGTCTGCTCAGAACTGAAGTCGAACATGATGATTTCTATGCAGCTGTAGATATTGCAATCGATAAACTTGAAGATCAGATTCGAAAGCAGAAGACAAGATTAAGCAAGAAGCATAGAGAACATCTTGCACAGGCATTCATCGAAGAAGAAATCGCAGATGAAGAACCTGATATTCCTGTAAAGACAAAGTCCATTACTGTAGATATGATGTCCCTCGATGATGCAATCATGCAGATGGAACTGATCGGACACAGCTTCTTCATTTACAAGGATGAGGAAGATGGCAATGTAGCTGTTGTATATCGTAGAAACAATGGCGGCTATGGTCTGATTGAAGTTGAATAAACACTAACTGGAGATTTCACTGTTAAGGTGGAATCTCTTTTTATCAGGAAGAGTGAACTAAAAAGGATTCGCCTTGCAGCGAATCCTTATGCGTGACTGGTTATAGTACCGAAATGACCATGAAGCCCAGATGAATCAGTGACATGGAAATCAGGCCAGGCATAAATGAAGAAGACTGGTTATACAGATATGAGAGAATGGCAATCAGAATCATATTGTACAGATAGTTTCTAATCCACAGCAGCGGGTCAAATCCGGTGATGAAGATTACAGTGAAGAACAGTCCTCCGGCAATTGCGGAAATCAGAATTGCCTGGATTTCACGAGTACGGACATCAAGATGATCCGTCAGACATTTGAAGCCGATGTTTACGACTGAAGCAAGCATGAAGCTGTATGCAATATACATGCCGGGTCGGGCATAGCCGTTTCTGATCAGTGTGATTCCGGAGGGAATCATCGGACTGCAATGAAGCAGATTCAGAGCAACCCATGTCCAGCCGCCGATCAGGATACTTCCAATCAGAGTATAGAGGAAAGTATCACCAACTGCTCTTTTCGCACGATTGTAATGAATTGCAAACAGATTCCAGTCATAGACAATCAGCAGTGATCCGACAACAGACAGTCCGAACATCATCGCAAGTTCATAGAACTCGACAAACATGTTCAGAAGATATGCGGTAGCCGGAATCATGACTATCAGCAATAAAGAGATTAGTATTCGCTTCATCGAAAGTGTCGATCGTGTTCTTTTTGCCATTTCTGTAACCTCAGTAGGAATCATTTTAGACGATAAATCTGCAGATGTCATTCTCTGAACTGAAGGAAAATCAGGGGATATGGCATATCTCATCTGCTTTTCACATAAAATCGGCATTCGAAATGATGGTGTATCATAATATCACGATTTATCTTCAGGATATTATGATGAAACATCACTTTTCGGAATCTGCGGAAGGGGAGTCTGTTTAAATGCTGTGTATATGTAAGCAGTGAGGTGTTTATGAAGAAAAGCAGAAATACAGAACTGGAAGAAGCAAAGGTTGCGATGAAGCATCTGGGGCATCTATACAGAAGATACAGGAAGGAAATGGATATTCTTGAATTCAATCATGCCGTTCAGGAGAACTATCCTACATACAGTGCAAATGCCGATTTTGTAAATAGGATGGACCGCAATCTGAGGGAATGCACAAAGGATACAAGGTGCATTATTTTGAATGATTATCT
>JAZUHS010000104.1:0-16227 GCA_045641845.1 Bulleidia sp.
AGAAAAAACTCATCTTTCGATGAGTTCTTTATGGCGCAGGAACAGGGATTTGAACCCTGGCACCGTGTTACCGATCTACAAGCTTTCCAAGCCTGCCCCTTCAACCGCTTGGGTATTCCTGCACGGTTTTGCTTAACGCTCGTATATAATACCATGATTCAGCGCTTTGTGAACCCCTAAATTTCAATTTCGTAAAAAAAGTTGCATTTCCGGATTTTCACTCTATATGCACAAGCTCATTGATCTGTTCATATACTTATGGATTGCATATACATCATCCCTGCAGGCACGATATAATTCATACATAGAATTACTGATATTTCAGACGAGGTTAACATATGTATGATGTAGTAATCATCGGTGCAGGCATTACCGGTACAATGCTTGCCCGCAAGCTTTCCGCATACAGACTGAAGATCGCTGTCATTGACAAGGAGAATGATATCGCTAACGGTGCCACAATGGCCAACTCCGCCATCGTGCATACCGGCTATGATCCTGAAGAGGGCACTCTCAAGGGAAAGCTGAATGTACTGGGTGCACAGCAGTATCCTTCCATCTGCAATGATCTTCACTGTCTGCACAAGGTCATCGGCGCCTGGATCGCTGCCTGCGGTGAAAAGGAAGAAGAACACCTGCAGGTTCTGGCCAAGCGCGCAGAGAACCGGAATATTCCTTATGAATTCATTGATCGTGAAGCAGCGCATCAGATGGAGCCCCATTTATCCGAGAATGTCACCGGTATTCTCTCATTCCCGACTACGGCTGTCATCTATCCCTGGCAGGTAGCCATCGGCTGTATGGAGAATGCCATCCTCAATGGTGCTGAGCTGAAGCTCAACTGCGCCTGCACAGGCATTGATCGAAGCGAAGAAGGTTATATTGTTCATACGGAGCAGGGTGACCTTGAGACAGCCTATATCGTCAATGCGGCAGGTGTCTATGCCGACAGGATCTATGAGATGGTATCTCCCGAACAGAACCGCTTCCATATGAAGCCTAAGCGCGGTGAGTACTATGTTCTGGATCAGGATGCTTCTGTTTGTGATCATATCATTTTCCCGGTACCTTCCGATAAGGGCAAAGGAGTACTGGCAATTCCTACGGTCTACGGCAATACGCTGGTAGGTCCCGACAGCCATCCGGTGGATGATCCGGAAGATAACAGTACAACTGCCGAAGGTCTTGCTTATGTCACAGGCAATATCAATAAGACCATGAAGGATGTACCGCTCAATCGCAGTATCAGAAACTTCAGCGGTCTGCGTCCTTCTTCTTCCTGTGTTGACTTCATCATTGAAGAAGCCGCAGATGCAAAGCACTTCATCAATGCCGCAAGCATTGAATCACCCGGTCTTGCCTCTGCTCCGGCTGTTGCCGACTATATCATCAATGAATGCATGCAGGATCTTGTACTTGAGAAGAATCCCGATGCAGTGATGACAATCCCGGCACCTGTAGTGATGGCAGATCTTTCCGAAGAAGAAGCCAATGCTATGATTCGGAAGAATCCTGCCTATGGCCGTATCATCTGCAGATGTGAACGCATCAGTGAAGGGGAAATCATCGACTGCATTCATCGTCCCTGCGGTGCAAGAAGCGTTAAGGGCGTCAAGAAGAGAGTTCGTCCGGGTATGGGTAAATGCCAGGGAGGATTCTGTGAACCGCGTGTAGTGAATATCCTGGCCCGTGAGCTTGGTATTTCACCGCTGGAAGTTGTACTGGATTCAAGAACATCCATGATCCTGGAAAGTGAGAATCGTTTATGAGAAAAGTACAGGCAGCCGTCATCGGTGCGGGATGTGCAGGTCTTTCCGCTGCCATCACACTGAAGAAGAACGGCATTGAAGATGTTGTAGTACTGGAAAAGGATGGCGAAGCAGGAGGCATCCTGCAGCAGTGCATCCATAACGGCTTCGGTCTGCAGACATTCAAGGAACAGTTGTCAGGTCCCGGCTATGCGGAGCGTTACATTCAGGAAGCAAAGGAACTGAATGTTGAGATCATGCTTAACACCATGGTCACAAAGATCACGGAAGAAAGAACAATCGAATACGTCAATGATAAAGACGGCATTGCCTCCATGCAGGCAGATGCGATTATCCTGGCTGTCGGATGCTATGAAAGACCCAGAGGTGCCGTGAACATCATGGGTGACCGCGGTACAGGTATCTATACTGCCGGTCAGGCACAGAGATATCTCAACATGGACGGCTACCTTGTCGGCAAGCGTGTCTTTATCCTTGGATCCGGTGATATTGGTCTCATCATGGCGAGAAGAATGACACTGGAAGGGGCAAAGGTACTTGGTGTAGCCGAGATTATGCCTTACAGCAATGGTCTGCCTCGAAACATCAAGCAGTGTCTGGAAGACTTTGATATTCCGCTCTATCTTTCCCATACCGTTACAAGAACGTATGGCAAGGATCGTCTAAACCGCATTGAAATGATGCAGGTCGATGAAAACAGAAAGCCGGTCCCGGGTACAGAGCAGTACTTTGATGTCGATACATTGCTGCTATCCGTCGGTCTGATTCCCGAAAATCATCTTGCCGAAGAGTGCGGCATCTTAATCAAAACAGCAACCAGAGGACCGCTGGTAGACGATCGCTACATGACAACGACACAGGGAATCTTTGCCTGCGGCAATGGTCTGCATGTACATGATCTGGCTGACTTTGTTGTCCTGCAGGCAAAAGCTGCCGCCGAAGGTGCAGTGAAATATCTCAGGGAAGTGAACCATGACCGTGAAGTTCCTCGTAATATCTTTCCGGGTGAAAATGTCAGCTATTGCGTTCCTTCCGTTGTTTTTGCAGAGGATCCGGCAGATCAGCTGGAAGTATACTTCCGTGTAAGAAAGCCGCTGGAACAGTCTGAGCTTGTATTAAGATGCGGTGACAATGTACTTCGTACAGTACCTAAGAAGAAGCTGATTCCTTCCGAAATGGAACGCATCATCCTTACAGCAAAGGATATAGCGGCTGCAGCGGCAGGGGATCTTACTGTAGAGATCAGGGAGAAGAATGTATGAACAAGGAACTTGTCTGTGTTAACTGTCCGATGGGCTGCCGTATTACGGCCGTGATTGAAAACGGTACAGTTGTTTCCGTAAGCGGAAATTCCTGCATCAGAGGCAAGCAGTATGCGGAAAAGGAATGCATTCGTCCTGAGCGTATACTGACAACAACCGTAGCGATTAAGGGTGCGATGCATCGTGTTCTGCCGGTCATTACCAGCTGTGATATTCCGCTGGATATGATCATGGAGGCAATGGCAGAAGTACGCAATGTCACTGTCACAGCTCCGATCAAGGCAGGGGATGTCATTATTCATGATCTTCTTGGAACAGGTGCTGATCTGATCGCATCAAGAAGCATGGATGCAATGGAATAAATGAAGCAGAGGCAGAAGCTGCAGAAGCGGTTTCTGCTTTTCTTCTGTGTATCAGAGCAATACACGTGCAGCAGGATATGTCCGTGCTAGAATGGAAACTGCTCGCGCAGTAAAACTGTGCAGTTAGAAAAGCCTCATACTCTCTGCTGTAAGAGAGACAGAACTCATGAAAAAGAAACATGCTTTACCTATCACGTTTTTTATTGTGATGATTCTTTACAACTTCGCTACCGGATTTGCTCATCCGGTTACACCGACACTGATCATTGAGCGTAACCTGCCTTCACAATGGTATGGATATGCAATGTCGGCAGTCTCCATCGGCTCCTTCCTGATCGCACCGTTCTGGGGGAAGCTGTGCAATTATGTATCCACTAAGAAGATGATCATCTTCGGCAATCTCGGCTATATCTTCGGTCAGGTGATCATGTGCACTGCCTTCAGCGGTCCGCAGCTGCTGATCGGCCGTGTTGCGGCAGGTACATTGTCCTGTGCCGCAACCATCGGCAATCTCAACTACATCATGAATATCGGTGATGAGAAAAACCGTTCCCGATATCTGACCGTCTATGCGACTGCCGGTTCTGTATGCAATGCCGCAGGCTACTTTGTCGGCGGCTTCCTGGGTGTGATTTCCGTCGAAGCTGCTTTCATCGGCCAGGCTTTGATCTGCGCCTTTGCGGCAGCGATGGCTTTCTTTGTTCTGGAAGATGACACACCTTACAAGCCGACACCGGAAAGAGGCATGCATATCAAAGATGTCAATCCGTTCTCGGCATTCCTTGATGCCCGCGGTTATCTGACACCGGCTCTGATTCTCTTCTTTACAGCATTCACATTAATGGGCATCGGCATGTCCGGCTTTGAAAACTCCTTCAACTACTACATCAAGGATATCTTCAAGCTGGGTTCCCAGTATAACGGTACCATCAAGGCCGTCATTGCCATCGGCGGTCTGTTCATCAACAGTACCGTATGCATGTATATCATCAGACGAACAAATCTCGATCTTTCCGTTTCATGGATGGCTACAATCCTAGCCTCCTTTACCGTATTATCTCTGTTTGCCTTCAGGAGCATGATGGTACTGAGTACATTCTTTGTCATGTATTCCATTTCCAACTTCCTGCTCATGTCCGTATCACAGAATCTGATTGCCCGTAAATCTACTGCAGAAACCAGCAACTCCATGATGGGCTTCTATCAGGGCATGAGATCTCTTGGCAGTGTCATCGGTTCCTTCATTCAGGCAAACCTCTATGCCATGGGTGCACATTATTCCTTCTACTTTGCTTCCGGCATGATGGTACTTGGTACAGCACTGATGTACCTGTACAGTGCCATGTCCGCAAAGAAAGCTTAAATACGCATTATAAAAAAGCGGCCTGAGCCGCTTTTCATATGCCTTAATCCGTATCGAGTACACCTGTCAGTGTCAGTGTAACTTCCATCTCCTTTTCATCTCTGATGATGACAAGATTCATCTCATCGCCGACGACCTTGCTGTGCAGCACACGGGTCAGATCCGTATAGGAGAGAATATCCCTGCCATCTGCCTTGATGATACGGTCCAGACGCTTGAGACCTGCTTTCTCAGCACCGGAATCCTTGATGACATCAGTGATATAGACACCGGCAGGGTAGTTGGTTGTAGACTTCTCTACAGTCTGCAGATAAACACCAAGGGTCGGGCGATTTACTACTTTACCGTATTCCATGATCTGTTCGGCCACACTGTAGGCCAGATTAATCGGAATAGCAAAGCCAAGACCTTCAATCGTTGTACCGGAACCGGTATAGCCGGAGTCCTTGCAGTTGACGATGCCGATGAGTCTTCCCTGACTGTCGAAGAGACCGCCGCCGGAATTGCCGGAGTTGATCGCTGCATTGGTCTGGATCAGATCCATCGCTTCCTTGTTTACAGTGATATCACGTGATACTGCCGAGATAATGCCGTCCGTCACGGTACCGCCCAGGGTTCCCAGGGGATTGCCGATGACAACTGCCGTCTCACCGACGATGATTGCGCTGGAATCACCGATCACAGCAGGATGCAGACCTTCTGCTTCGACTTTGATGACGGCAATATCGGCTTTGCTGTCGGTACCGATCAGCTCTGCTTCATATCCTGTACCATCATACAGTGTAACAGTGATTTCATCTGCATCTTCAATGACATGATTGTTGGTGATGATATAGCCATCTTCTGAAAGAATGACACCGGATCCGGCTGCCTGTGAGGTATAAGATCCACCGAAGATGCCGAACGAGGATGCTGTGATTTCCGTTCTGATTTCAACCACGGAAGGGGAGGCAATGGCAGCGACATCAGAGACATCCATCTTTTCCATCACATGCTCTGCCATCAGTTCCTGATCGATTTCGTTATACAGTACTTCCGCAGGTCTCTCCATGACTTCCATTGGTTCAGGCTTATGACGCATGATCGCAAGTCCGGCACCGCCTGCCATGCATACTGCAGCCGTCAGGATGACAGCAGATGCCTTCAGAAAGGGATGACCTTTTGTTTCTTCTTCATACATGAGAGTTTCACCTCTTTTCAGACAGTATTCTAGCGCACATATGTGAAGAAGGGGTGAATTGTATGTTTGCGGATTCGTTAAGAAATATCATTCATTGTCTATTATGTTTACAGAACGTATAATAACTAAGTTGAATAAGGAGATTTCATATGTCCAAGAATAAAAAGAAACCCGCGGCTAAGCCTGCAGCCGCTGTAAATCCGGCGCCTGCACAGATGGCTCCGATCACTAATCCGGCTGTAGATGCAGCGATCAAGGCTCTGAAGGAAGGTCCTTCTCCTGAAAAGCAGATTGCCTTATCCGAAGCACTGAAGACAGCAAGACTTCTTGCACCGTGTGCATTTGATGTAGATGTCAAGCCTGAACCCGGCAAGCCCGTTCAGATTCAGCCTACTCAGATCAAGTTCTTCCTGGTAAATACCAAGGACGGCAGAACATTCTTCCCCGCATTTACAGATGTAGACAAGTCTACAAAGATCCAGTTCGTTAAGGATACAAAGGCTACTGAAGTCGTTCGTACAATGCAGGACTTCGAAATGCTGATGAGCCAGCCCGGCAACAAGGCTTCCGGTATTGTCATCAATCCCGGTACTGACGATATCATCGTTCCCCGTGCCATGATTGCCCGTCTTTGCGGCAAGGAAGTCGTCGCTCCGACACCTGCACCTAATCCCATTCCGCCGGCACCTGTACAGGTAACATTTACAGAACCCAGCATCTATCCTACACGTATGATCAATGCCGTTTATGATCGCTGCTGCCAAGTTCCTGAAATCAGCAGAGTATGGCTGAAGCAGAAGATGGCAGGCAAGGAAGTCAGCTTCTTCTTCGTTGTTGAATCCGATGTTCAGGAAGAACGTGTACTGAATGAAATCAGAGAAGTATCCGTACCTCTGGCTAGGGATGTAAAGGTAGAAGTTGTCTTCACAACTGAACAGATCCAGAAGCTGGTGATCAAGGAATCCACAGCTCTCTATGATCGTGAACTGGAGCTGTAATGAAGATTATCCGTACTGAACAGAAGCAGCTGGCACAGTGCATTGAGACAGCACAGAAAATCATTGCCTCCTCTGTCGGCGGTTCGTTGAGTGAGAAGGGTGCAAAGTCCGTAGCGGAATGGCTGAATGAACATGCCTCTGACTTTACATGGTTCATGGAAAGCGAAGGCAAAGGCATTGCGGCTTATGATGAAGCTAATACACGTCTGGTGCTGATCGGTGTTCTTCCTCAAGAAAGAAGAAAGGGCATCGGTACAGCCCTGCTGGATGCTGTCAGAGATGCAGCGGATGCTGCCAATGCATCACGCATCAATGTCAATGCGTCCGGTGATGCGATTGCTTTCTACAAGGACTATGGCTTTGATATCCTGGCGGATACCGAAGAAGCAGATGGTCTTGCATATGCGCCAGCCGAGTATCTTTTAGGCAGAAAGCATTTAGGAAAGACCGTCAAGGTATTTGTGGATCGTCCCTTCGGTTCTCTGCATCCGCATATTGCCGATCTTGAGTATGAGCTCAACTTCGGCTATGTCGATATGAATCTGGAAGGCGATGGCGACATGCAGGATGCCTGGGTATATGGTGTCTATGAACCGGTTAATAGCTTCACGGGTTCCGTCATTGCCATTATCTATCATAAGGACGGATCTTCCCGTCTTGTTGTCGCTCCGATCGGCATGGCGTTTAAGAAGGAGGATGTCATCGCTGCAGTAGGCTTTGAAGAACAGTATTACGATACACGTTTTATCTGGGCTTCTTCCATTCATTAATCTATTCGGGATCTGCTGGGAATGCAGGTCCCTTTCCTTTAAAAGTTTTCCGCTTTCCAATTGCTTCAGCAAGCAGGTATACTAAACAGGTATTTCAGGAGATGAATATGAGAAAAGGTTATATTAATGCGAATATTTACAAGAACGAGGATACAGCTTTCCTCGTTGACGACAATCGTATCGTTAAAACCGGTACTGACGCAGAAATCAAAAGACTGCTGACATTCGAAGAGGAAGTCATCGATCTGCAGGGCATGATGGTGGTACCGGGTTTCACCGATACTCATATGCATCTGTTAGGTCTTGGTGCATATCTCTACAATGTACCGTTAGACGGATGCAAGTCTCTGGATGATGTACGTGCAAAGATTGAAGCATATATTGCCGGTCCCAAGATGCGTCATTGGGTTGTAGGACGCGGCTATAACGATGATCTGTTTGAAGTTCCCGGTGTTGTTGACAAGGCTTTCCTGGACTCCATCAGCACAGAATATCCGATTGCCATCACAAGAGCATGCGGCCATAAGATGGTATGCAACTCAAGAGCCTTCAAGGAAGCAGGTATTACACCTGAAACAACTGCAGAAGGCGGACGTATCATCTATGAAACAGGTATTGTCGAGGAAAAGGCAAAGGCATTAATTCAGAATACCATTCCGGCACCGGATGATGAACTGCTGGAAGCATATATCAAGGAAGCAATGGCATACTGCAACAGATATGGTGTAACAACATGTGCTTCCGATGACTTTATCTTCGTTGTCCGCAACTGGAGACAGGTACTGCGTGTGATGGAAGGCATGGCATATCGTGAAGAGCTGACGGTACGTGTCAATGAACAGGCACAGTTCCCTAATCCTAAGGAATATGCTGCATTCCTGGATGAAGGCTATACCACGGATGTAGGCAATGATTTCTTCCGGATCGGACCGCTGAAGCTGGTAGTCGATGGTTCCCTGGGTGCCCGTACTGCTTCCTTAAGCAGACCCTATGCGGATGCACCGGAAAGAACAGGCTATCTGAATATGAGTGAAGAAGATCTGGAACTGTTTGTACAGCTTGGCGCAAAGTTCAACATGGGTGCTGTCTGCCATGCGATCGGCGATGATGCTGTCGATGCATGTATCCGTGCCATGGAAGAAACAATCGTGGAAGGCAATCCTCTGCATTCCGGTCTGATCCACTGTCAGATCATGCGCCCCGATCAGATTCAGAAGATCATTGATCTCAAGCTTTCCTGCTATTTCCAGTCCATCTTCATCGACTTTGATTCCACAATCCTGGAAGACCGTGTCGGTGATCTGGCTGATTCCAGCTATCCGTTTGCAACACTGTACCGCAATACACTGGCGACGAACGGTTCCGATGCTCCTGTAGAAATTCCTGATGCTCTGAAGGGTATTCAGATGGCTGTTACCCGTACCTCTACACATGAAAGCTTCTGCATGAATCCTGCGGAATGCCTGACTGTCGAAGAAGCACTGGATTCCTTTACAGGCACAGCCGCAAAGCAGTTATGGATGGAAGATCGTATCGGTGCCATCAAGGCAGGAATGCTCGCAGACTTCGTTGTTCTGGATCAGGATATCCGCAAGTGCAATCCCGAAGATATCGCAAAGACAAAGGTCATGATGACAGTCATGAACGGCAATACAGTATTTGAAAGATGATCAGAAATATCAAAGACGAAGATATTGAAATGTGCCTGTCCTGGTATAACCGCTATATCACGGATTCCGTCTGCACCTTTGAAACAGATCCGTTAAGCTTATCTGCTTTCAAACAGCGTGTGCATGGTGTGATCGCTCAGTATCCCTGGCTGGTGCTGGAGGAGGAAGGAGAACTGAAGGGCTATGCCTATCTTTCTCACTTCAATGACCGTGCGGCTTATGACTGGACGGCTGATGTATCCGTCTATGTCGCTCCTGATAAACACGGAAAGGGCTATGGATACCAGCTGCTGAATGCATTGATTACAGAAGCAGAGAACAGAGGCTTCAAGCAGCTTGTCAGCATCATTGCACAGGGCAACATATCTTCCGAACATCTCCATGAAAAGTGCGGCTTTCAGCGCATCGCCTTCTTTGACCATATCGGCTATAAGAAGGGGAAGTGGCTTGGAGTATCGTACTGGACATATCGAATCACCAGTGAATTTGAGGATGTACCTGTACATCCTGCTATGAACAATCAAGAGGAGTCAGACAATGCCTGCATATACAGTGAATAAAAAAGAAGATATACGTACTGCCATCATTGCAGGCATCTGTCAGAAAGATGAAGGCGCCGGCTTTGAGAGTGCCATGAAGGAGTGTGCAGCACTCTGTGAAGCATGTTCCATCAAACCGGTCATGACCATTACCCAGAACTCCCGTACCCTTGATCCGCAGACCGCTTTCCGCAGCGGCAAGCTTGCGGAACTGGCCGAAGCAGTACAGAGAGAACATGCGGATATGGTTGTGTTCTACAACGGTTTAAGCGTCAAGGCTGCCATGCGCATCAGTGAAGTAGTAGGTGTACCGGTCATTGACCGTACCGCATTGATTCTGGATATCTTCTCCCAGCGTGCCCGTACCCGTCAGGCGAAGCTGCAGACAGAGATGGCAAGACTTAAGTATGATCTGCCCAGAGTCCTTGATACCGATGAGAATGCAGGGCATGAAGGCGGCGGCGCAGTGCGAAACCGCGGTGCCGGTGAAATGCGTTCCGCTATGGTGCAGAGACGCTACAGAGCCCGTATTACCGAGCTGAAGAAGGAACTCAAGCGTATTGAAGTACAGCATACCCAGGATGAAGCAAGACGCTCCAAGACACTGTTAGGACGCTGTGCGATGGTCGGCTATACCAATGCCGGCAAGAGTTCTTTAATGAATGCATTATTGAGAGAAACCAGCGGTGCCGGTACGGAAGTCATGGAAAAGGACATGCTGTTTGCAACACTGGATACCAGTGTGCGCATGATTCAGCTGAAGAAGAAGGCATTCCTTCTGTATGACACTGTCGGCTTTGTCTCCGATCTTCCGCATATGCTTGTAGAAGCATTCCGCTCAACACTTGATGCCGCAAGAGATGCAGATCTGTTGCTGCATGTGATTGATGCATCCGATCCGGATTGGCAGATTAAAGCCGATATCACAGATGAAACACTGCGTGAAATCGGTGCCGATCAGATTCCGGTACTGCGCATCTTCACCAAGTGCGACCTGGTACCGGCTGAAAACAGACCAGTCGGCATCTGTGTCAGCGCATTGGATGGAGAAGGCATTGAGGAGCTTTACAATGCCGTCAATGATCATCTCTATCCCATAGAGGAAGAAGCAGAATGTCTTGTACCGTATCGTGAAAGTGCTCTGATTGAACGCTATCATATGATGTGCGACATCGATATTCTCGAACATACAGAAGAAGGTTATAAACTGCATATTATCGGTCCGAAAAGCTGTGTTTATGCATTTAGACCGTTTATGAAAGAAAATGCATGATCTGAAAAAGGATCATGTTTTTCTGTCCAAAAAGATTGAAACTGTATCCGCTTACATTGGTTATACGGGTAGTATTTTAAGATTCCGTATTGTATGATATTCAAGTTTTTGAAGACGTTCATTGGAAGAGAGGGAAAAACATGAGTGGCTTTTTTGGAGTAGCATCAAAAGAAAACTGCATCTTCGATCTGTACTTCGGTACGGACTATCATTCACACCTTGGCACAAGACGTGCCGGCCTGGCTGTTTATGATGAGACAAAGGGTTTCACAAAGTCCATCCACAGCATTGAAAACACACAGTTCCGTACTAAGTTCGACAGTGAACTTGAAAATTTCCCCGGCAAATTCGGTATCGGCTGCATTTCCGACTACGAAGCTCAGCCTCTGCTGATCTACAGCCATCATGGTGCATATGCAATCGCAACTGTATCCAAGATCAACAACGCAAAGGAACTGCTGGCTGATCTGATGCAGGGCAATCTGCATTTCTTCCAGATGAGCAACGGCGATATCAATGCAACAGAGCTGGTTGCAGCTCTGATCAACACAAAGGACAACCTGATTGATGGTATCCGCTATGCACAGGAAGTCGTTGACGGTTCCCTGTCCATTCTGATCTGCACACCTAAGGGTATCTACGCTGCCCGCGACAAGATGGGCCGTACACCGATTATTCTCGGTGAAAAGGAAGACGCTAACTGTGCATGCTTTGAAAGCTATTCCTTCCAGAACCTTGGCTATACAACAAAGAGAGAACTTGGTCCTGGTGAAATCGTTGTCTTCGACAGTGAAAATGTAAAGACACTGGTAGCTCCTGGCGACAAGATGCGTATCTGCACATTCCTGTGGGTATATTACGGATATCCGTCTGCTACATATGAAGGTGTTAACGTTGAACAGATGCGTTACAACTGCGGCAAGCTGCTGGCAGGCCGCGATGATGTAGAAGCTGACATCGTTGCCGGTGTTCCGGATTCCGGTACAGCCCATGCTGTAGGCTATGCCAACGAAAGCGGTATTCCGTTCTCCCGTCCTTTCATCAAGTACACACCTACATGGCCTCGTTCCTTCATGCCTACAATTCAGACAAAGAGAAATCTGATTGCGCATATGAAGCTTCTGGCAATTGAAGAACTGGTCAGAGGTCAGAGAATGGTTCTGATCGATGACTCCATCGTAAGAGGAACACAGCTTGGTGAAACAACAGCTTATCTGTATGAAGCAGGTGCCAAGGAAGTTCATATCCGTCCGGCATGCCCGCCGCTTGTATACGGATGCAAGTACCTGAACTTCTCCAGATCCAATTCTGAAAGAGAACTGATCACAAGACGTGTCATCGAAGAACTCGAAGGCGGTCCTGTTTCCGATGAAATTCTGCAGAAGTATGTAGATCCCGATTCACAGGAATATGCAAACATGGTTGAAGGCATCAGAAAGAAGCTGAACTTCACATCCCTGCGTTTCCACCGTCTCGACGATATGCTGAAGTCTGTAGATATCGATCCTGACAAGATGTGCACATACTGCTGGAACGGCAGAGAATAAGATTATAGAAATCCATTGCGGTGCTCTTCATGAGTACCGCTTTTTTCGTTAGAATACTTTTATGAAAATACTTTGTTACGGTGATTCCAACACTTACGGATACAATCCTCAGGACTTCTTCGGCGGTACCTACCGGCGTATGAACAGATGGCCTGAGATCCTCAATGATACCTATGGATACGAGACAGTGAATAAAGGTCTCAATGGCAGAGAACTGCCTTATTCCGACTGGCAGTATGATTATCTTGGCAAGGATATCAGAGCATTCAGATCTGATGTTCTCTTAGTCATGCTTTCCACCAATGATGTCCTCAACAATGTACCGATGGACATGATCAGAACACGTGCACAGAACTTATGTCTCTGGCTGAAGCAGAACTGCAAAGATACTGTTCCTGTCATCGTGATTCCTGTACCCTGTACTGCATACGGAGAAAGCTCTCTGTCAAGATGCAGAGAAGCAGGTGAATTGTTAAGACATGCGGCAGAAGAGAAGGAGATCCGTGTCATTGATACTGAAAACTGGGAGATTCCGCTGGCGTATGATGGTATTCACTATACAGCTGAAGGACATGTCATCTTCGCGGAAAAGATGAATGATGCATTAAATCATCTGTTTCATGATGAATTCTTCTGATTGAGTATCAGCAGATAAGTAACCGGCTGGTCTGAATACGTAAAGATACTGAAGACAGATGAGTAACTGCACTCAAGGACAGCGAGAATCAGATTCCGCTTGATCCTGGACTGCAGATGCTCATCTTTCTATTGCACAGAGCATCCTACAACTGTAAGATGTAATTGAAGATATCCTACAGATGTAGGACGGAGGTTTCTGTGAGACTGACTGAAGCAGAATGGCAGGTCATGGAAGTATTATGGAATACCCATGGCGCATCATTGAAAGAAGTAACAGACACACTGGCAAGAGACTGGAATAAGAAGACAGTTCATACATATCTTAAGCGTATGAGTGAAAAGGGTATCGTTGCTTACAATCGCAGCAGCGACAGGCCTTATAAAGCCGCTGTAAGCCGTGAAGAGTGTGCACGTGAAGAAAGAGCTGATCTTCTGCAGCGTGTGTACAGAGGCAATGCAGATGAGCTTGTAACAGCTTTCCTGAAGGAAACAAAGATCAGCAGCGAAGAGCGTGATCGACTGCGCAGACTGCTGGATGAAATGGAGGTCTAGGTTATGACATCCATCTATGGTGTACTGTATCAGGGACTGTTAGTATCTCTGACAGCAGTTGTGATCATCATTCTAAGAAAGATATTTGAGGATAAGCTTTCACCGGAATGGCATTACTATGTATGGTCTGTTATGGCTTTACGTATCCTTATTCCGGCAAGTGTAATGGGCTATGTATTCTTTCCGATGATTCCTTATATCGGCGAATTCATCAAAACCGTCATTGAGGAAAATCTTGTATCAGCATATGCGGATGCATGGCATCCGATCATCAATCATCTGCCTGTACCTTATGTAACTGCTTTACCGAAAAGCATTACCGACTGGCTGATGATTGTCTATATCATCGGTGTAATATTCTCTGCCGTGATTCTGATCAGAAAGTACCGCCAGTTCCATCAGATCTTTGCAAAGTGTGAGGATCCTGAGGTATTAATCACAGTCAATCAGGTCGCTGAGAAGTATGGCTTCAAATCGGTATCTTCTGTTGTACGTTCACCGCTTAAGGGTGCATGTGTTTGCGGTCTGTTGCATAAGACACTGGTATTGCCTGCAGAAGGCGTTCCTGACGAAAAGATTCTTCTGCATGAACTGATTCACATACAGCATCATGATTCCCTTCAGAATGCATTCTGGATGGTTCTGAGATGTCTGTACTGGTGGAATCCGTTCATGTATTACGTAACTTCACTGATTCAGAATGATATGGAAACACTGTGTGACCACAGAGTGCTGGATCGACTGGATGGTGAAGAAAGACGAAAATATGGGGAGCTGTTACTTGCAATGGCCGATGATCAGTATGCAAGTGTCGGCGGTACTACATGCATTGCCAATGGTGCAGACAATATCACACACCGTATTGAAGCAATCGTCAGATACCGGAGATACCCCGCAAACATGATGCCTGCATCTGTTGTGATCATTGCCATGCTGGCAGTGCCTGTACTTGTTCCTGTCAGAAACAATCCCTCACTGCATGTCATGAACACTGATATGAATACCGATGTATGGGGCAGGATCTGTGTACCGCATACAGCCGCAGGAGCAATCGATACCTATGCCAAAGGTCTGATGTATGAGAGTCCTGCATTGATTGCCTGTGCAGCTGAAACAGACAGCAGAGAAGAGGCAATGCATCATCTTCAGGATGAACCTGCTTACAGTTATATCATCATGAATTATGACGATACTGTTAAAAATACCGCACAGGCTGATATTCTGCGTATTCTGAATCAGACTGATGAAGGCCTGCTCATCCGGCCCGTTCATGTAACTGCTGAAAAGAAAGATCATATCTGGAAGATTGCAGATGTGAAGATCAGAGAATACATTACACTGAATGACTGCACATCTCCGGATGGTACCGCTGATTTTATCAGGAATGATAATCAGCTTCCGGCATTGATTGACTGCAGTGCATCTACAGAAGACGGTGATGTAACAGCACGACTGCTTCGCTTTGCGGCATTCGACAATGAAACGGTTCATCGCCAGCACAGAATAGTGGAATACGGTTATATAGATGTAATTCCTGATGATCAGCTGCATCTGAATGATGATTTCAGCGGTATGTTCGATCTTCTGTACAGTGTCTATGACGTCAGCCGTGTTTCCAGTAACATGAAAACATTCTCTCTGCAGCTGCTGGTCGTACCTGAAGACAGCACAAGATATCTTCCGACAGACCTTCTTTCTCACAGCAATGGCGGCGAAAGCAGCATAGATTACATGTATGATTATGTGACAAATGACAGAGCTGACAGAGATACTGCACTGATTTATACCTATTCGGACAGTCAGAGTTTTCTATACGACGGAAAGAAACCGCAGATCATCGCTCAGCTGTATCATGACTACAAGATGAAGCAGGAAATTCATCTGGAGGATTACGCTCATGAATAAAGAAGAACTCAGAAAAGGTGCAGCACTGATCCCCTGGGCATATGCGCTGATTCTCTTCAATTTCAATCTGAACGAAGGTAACATCTCCATTAATCTTCTGCCGGCATGGGGCGGCTGGCTGCTGTTTGCTGCAGCTGTAAAACATATTGCTCATGAGAAAAGAAGTGCCGGTCTGCTTCTGCCGCTGACATATGTGATGGCTGCTTATGAAGGTGTGGTTTATGTACTGGCATTCGTCGGCATCAGCAATGACCTCTACATCATCAGTACCATTGCTGGTATCATCAACGTTTACTTCTTCTACCAGCTGTTCAATGATCTGGCTGTGATTGCAAAGCCAATGGATGTACGTACTTCCCGGTTACTGATGAAGGCGGGCTATTCCATAATTCTGATAC
>JAZUHS010000105.1:0-7937 GCA_045641845.1 Bulleidia sp.
ATGCAGGCAGTGAGGAAAAAAATATGGAAATCAATGAAGAAGTACTTCTTGGCATCATTAATGCATATCCCTATGAAATCATCTTTGTCGACCGTGAGCACATCGTCCGTTTTCAGAACGATGCCGCTAAGAGACGCTATGGCCAGCGTGTGATTACCGGCAATTCCCTGTTCAACTGCCACAATGAGATTTCTAAGATCAAGATCGAGGCTTTCCTGAAACGTGCGGATGCCGGTGAAAACGAAATGTTCGAACTGTTCAACACAAAGACAGGTGAGCGTGAATTCTTTACTCCGGTACGCAATCTGAAGGGGGAAGTCATCGGTTACTTCGAACGTCATGAAAAGCCCTGGACACGTGAAGAAGCAAGTGTACCGGTAGGTGATTACTGGCTGAACAGAATCTGAGCATGAAGGCTGCTGCGGCAGTCTTTTTCCATACACAGATTCCCTGCAGGAAGCATATTCCATGCATCTTATGAATCTGCGGGAAACAGGAATGCAGTGCTATTTGTACTATAATGGAGTTGCTGAAAAGACAGACAGTTCTGTCGGAGGGAAACAATGAAAGCTATTTATTCAGGATCCTTTGATCCTGTTACACTGGGACATCTTGATGTCATTGAACGTGCCGCAAAGATCTTTGATGAAGTCATCGTTCTGCTGATGCGCAATCCGCGCAAGAAGTATACGTTTGAAGAAGAAGACAGAAAGCAGATGATTGAGGTTTCCCTGAAGGGAAGAAATATGGAGAATGTCTGCGTTGTCATCGGTCAGGGACTGACTGTGGATATGTGCAGAGAACTAGGTGCCAATGTCATCATCCGCGGCATCCGTGCAGTAACAGATTATGAATACGAACTGATGCAGGCAACAGCGAATCAGAAGCTGAATGAGTCTGTAGAAACTCTGATGATGATTGCCAAGCCTGAGTATTCGTTCCTGTCTTCATCCGTAGTCAAGGAAATTGCCATCAATGGCGGTGATATCACACCTTTCATGCCGGCTGAGATTGTTGAGCATGTCAGGGAAGTGCTGGAAGAGACAAAAACAGTCTGATGACATTCTATCAGGCAAGAAAGTGCTATAATAAATACAGCATTGTTCAGAAAAATAAGGAGATAACAATATGAAAATTCTGGTTACAGGTGGTACAGGATTTATCGGCAGCCATACATGCGTAGAACTGCTGAATGAAGGTTATGAAGTTGTAATTGCAGATAATCTGTATAATTCCAAGGCTCTGGTTGTAGATCGTATTGAAACAATCACAGGCAAGAGACCGGTATTCTATGAACTGGATGTTCTGGATCGTGAAGGTCTGAACCGTCTGTTCGATGAACATCAGATTGATGCGGTTATTCACTTTGCCGGTTATAAGGCAGTCGGTGAATCTACAAGAATGCCGATTGAGTACTATCACAACAATATTGAAAGCACACTGACACTGTGTGATGTCATGAGAAAGCATGGATGCAGAAATCTGGTATTCTCTTCCTCTGCTACAGTCTATGGCGATCCTGCTTTTGTTCCGATTACGGAAGAATGCCCGATGGGTGAGACAACAAATCCCTATGGTGCAACAAAGGCGATGCAGGAACGTATCCTGACAGATATTCAGAAGGCTGATCAGGCATGGAATATCATGCTGTTAAGATACTTCAATCCGATCGGTGCACATGAATCCGGTCTGATTGGTGAAGACCCTAAGGGTATTCCCAACAACCTGCTTCCTTATGTAGCACAGGTTGCTTCCGGTAAGCTGGAAAAGGTTCATGTCTTCGGCAATGACTATGACACACCGGATGGAACAGGTGTTCGTGACTATATCCATGTAGTAGATCTGGCCAAGGGTCATGTAAAGGCAATCGAAGGCATGCAGAAGATGACAGGTGTCAATATCTTCAACCTCGGTACAGGTGTTGGCTATTCCGTTCTGGAGATGGTACATGCATTTGAAAAGGCTGTCGGACGTGAAATTCCTTACGTAATTGACGGCAGACGTCCCGGTGATATCGCTACATGCTACAGCGATCCGGCAAAGGCATGGAATGAACTGGGCTGGAAGGCTGAAAAGAATCTTGAGGATATGTGCAGTTCTGCATGGAACTGGCAGACAAAGAATCCCAACGGCTACGGCGACTGAGCTGTGAATTCATACTGAATCAAGGACCTGATTTCCTGACGGAGGTCAGGTTTTTTGCTTTTGAAAAAAAGAAACATGAATTACTTCATGTTTCTAAGATCAGGAATATTGGATTTTGCGGCAATGTAGTGTGGTCTGTTCTTTGTTTCAAGATAGATCTTGGCAAGATACTGACCGATGATGCCCAGGAAGAACAGCTGCAGACCGCCGATGAAGATAATTACGCAGATCGTTGATGCCCAGCCTGCAACAGGATCATCGAAGATCAGCTTGCGGATAATAATGAACAGCAGTGCAAAGAATGAGAAGCCGGTCATTGCGATGCCGCTCCAGGAAGCAAGTGCCAGGGGAACCTGTGAGAAGCTGAAGATACCGTCAGCTGCGTATTTGAACAGAGAGAGGAAATTCCATTTGGTTCCGCCGGCAGCACGAGTCTGATTTTCGTAAGGAAACCAGAAAGTACGGAAGCCCACCCAGCTGAAGATGCCTTTGGAGAAGCGGTTGTATTCAGCCATTCGTACAACGGCATCAGCCATATCCGAACTCATGAGTCTGAAATCACGGGCGCCTTCTTCAATCTTTGTGTCAGAAAGAGCATTGATCATCTTATAGAAAAAGTGTGAAAACACACTGCGAATCTTTGGCTCTCCGGTTCTATCGATACGGCGGGCAGCAGCGCAGTCGTATTCACCGCTCTTTACCTTTGCCAGCATTTCCGGCAGCATTTCCGGGGGATCCTGCAGATCGGCATCCATGATTGCAACATAGCGGCCATGATAGTTGCAGAAACCGGCATAAAGCGCGGCTTCCTTGCCGAAGTTGCGGGAGAGGGAGATGTAAAGGATCTCCGGATGCTGATCTGCCAGCCGTGTAATAACATCAAGGGTATTGTCCGCTGAACCGTCATTGATCATCAGGAATTCATGATCAATGTGATGAGTTCTGAGAACTTCGCTGGTTCTCTCGTAAAAAAACGGGAGTACGTCCTGTTCGTTATAGCAGGGGACAATGATGGTCAGTTCCGGTCTGTGTTTCTGTTCAGTCATGCTGAAATCTTATCATACGAATCTGTTCGAGGTTCATTAAGATATTTGTAAAATGTTACATTCTTTAACAAAACTTTAATGTTCGTTAATAAAGCAAAGACGAAAGAAAATGAAACCAGGATACGGGCGAGGTTATAGTGTTGACACAGAAAGAGAGAACAGACGTGGTCACCTGCAAACGTATCCGCATGAAGGTCAGAAACTATCCCTGGCGCTTCCTTATGAACAAATACCTGATGCTGCAGTATCGCAATTCTTCTTCAGCTCAGCCGCAATGGCTGCTGGTCAGATGCCGGCTGGAAGAAAGATGCGGACTGGTGTTTGCTGTGCTTGCCTACGGCAGTATCTTTCCGCTGGAGATTGATCGGTACGAAACAAAGAAGCGGATGCTGAGATATGCCAACATCATGGACTGTTTTCTGACAGTAATTGATCATCAGCTTGAGCAGCAGCAGCGTCAGGAAGCGGATCATCTGTATGCATATCTGTATAAAGAAGAGCTGATGGATATGGATCTGCTGGTATTAAGAGAAATGTCGGTACTGGATGATATGCGTCTGGACTGGCATCCGGATCTGATTCGTGTTCATGACGGCAGCAGGTGCGGACCGATGATTATCGCGCGTCTTTGCCATCTAGATGGTACTGTGGTGTATGCATCCCATCAACAGCGGCTTCTGCAGGTTCATCTGTTCAGAAATGATGATCAGTATGCCGGATGGACAGAAGAAAAGCCGGTATGATCACCGGCTGACTGTTACTGTTTCTTTGTATAGTGCTCTTTGATTTTGGCAAATGTGATATCACTGAGGTCGTGTTCAATCTTGCAGGCATCCTTAGATGCAGTTTCTTCATCGACACCCAGTTCCATGAAGACACGGGTCAGAAGCTGATGGCGTTCCAGAATACGCTCGGCAATCTCACGGCCGGGTTTCAGCAGGATCAGAGCACCGTCCTTTTCCATGCTGATATAGCCATTTTCTCTGAGCTTCTTCATGGCAATGCTTACACTGGCCTTGGAGAAATGCTTTTCTTCGGCGATATCGATGGAATGCACAACACCTTTTTTATTCTGAATTACAAGAATCGCTTCCAGATAATCTTCAGCGGATTCGTAGATCTGCATGGTCATATACAGGACCTCCTGTCTGTTACCTAATAATAATACTCGCAAGAATCAGAAAACGAAACTGTTTCGACTGTGCAAGGGTAATGTCCTATTGTAAAATGGATGAGGATTATCACTGCAGTACACTTCTGCAAAAAGGAAGAGGTTAGAATGAACAGAATATGTATAATCGGAGGAGCGAATATTGATATCTGCGGCGCCAGTCTGGCTCCGCTGCGTCAGTATGATTCCAATCCCGGTCAGATCAGTCTGAGCTATGGCGGTGTCGGCCGCAATATTGCCCAGATCTGTGCGCTGCTGGGCTGCAATACACAGTTCGTTACATGTTTTTCTGCTGATAACTATGGTCAGCTGATGCGTGAAGACTGTGAGCGTTTAGGCATGGATACAACCGGCAGTAAGGTTGTAGAAGGACTTCCCAGTTCTATGTATCTTGCGATTCTCGATGATGATCATGACATGAAGGTTGCCATGAGCGATATGAGAATTCTCAGAGAAATGGACAGTGAAATGCTGGAACCCGTGCTGAAGTCTCTTGATGAAGATGATATGGTTATCATCGATGCAAATCTGGATCTGAACTGTATTGGTTATATCGTAGATCATGCACCCTGCATGATTGCGGCTGATCCTGTCAGTGCCAATAAGGCACCCCGTCTGCTGGATTACCTGGATCGTATCGATATCTTCAAGCCTAATCGATATGAGGCTGAAGAACTTTCCGGCATCCATATCGAAAATGAAAAGGATGCAGCTGCAGCCATTGACTGGTTCCTGAACAAGGGCGTCAAGGAAGTTATTATTTCCATGGCGGATCAGGGCCTGATTGCAGGTACAGCTGAACGTAAGACATGGTTCAAGCATCGTCTGATCAAACTTGAGAATGCTACCGGCGGCGGTGATTCATTCTTAGGTGCATATATTTCCAGAAGAGTACGCAAGGAATCCTGTGAAGAAGCAGTGCGCTTTGCAATTTCTGCAGCAGTTACTACGATTGAACAGGATGCTGTCAGAAGAAGAAGCTTGAGCAGTGAAACCGTTATTGATAGAATCCCGGGAATGGAGATTAAGGAGAGAACATTATGAATATCAGAGTAAACAAAGAAGTTGAAGACGCATTAAAAGAAGGACGTCCGGTTATCGCGCTGGAATCCACAATCATTTCCCATGGTATGCCTTATCCTCAGAATGTTAAGACAGCTCTGGAAGTTGAACAGGTAATCCGCAATCATGGCGGTATTCCTGCAACAATCGGTATCATTGATGGTGTCGGTGTTGTTGGCATGACTCCTGAAGAAATCGAAGAATTCGGTAAGAGAGGTCATGACATTGCCAAGGTTTCCAGACGTGACCTGCCTATCATCCTGGCTGAAAAGGAATGGGGTGCAACAACTGTTGCTACAACAATGATTCTGGCTGCAAAGGCAGGTATTGAATTCTTCGTTACAGGTGGTATCGGTGGTGTTCATCGCGGCGCTGAAACAACAATGGATATCTCTGCTGACCTGGATGAACTGGGTCGTACAAACGTTACAGTTATCTGCGCAGGTGCAAAGGCAATTCTCGATCTGCCGCTGACTCTGGAAGTTCTGGAAACTAAGGGTGTTCCGGTACTTGGCTACCAGACAGCAGAACTGCCTGCATTCTATACACGTACAAGCGGTCTGAAGCTGGACTACAAGCTCAAGGATGCTGCTGATGCTGCAGGTATCATCAAGGCTAAGAGAGAATTCGGTCTGGATGGCGGTGTTCTGATCACTAATCCGATTCCTGAAGAATACTCCATGGATCCCGAAGCTATTAATGTAGTCATTGAAGGTGCTCTGAAGGAAATGGATGCTCAGGGTATCAAGGGTAAGGACTGCACACCTTTCCTGCTTGCTAAGGTTGCTGAAGTTACAGGCGGCAAGTCTCTGGAAGCAAATATCCAGCTCGTATTCAACAACGCTGCTGTTGGTACAGAGATTGCTAAAGAATACTGCAAGCTTTAATGACAGATCAGAACAGTTATATCAGTGAACCTGTTACCAAAGAAGATCTGATGGCAGGGCTGCGTCGTGTAGGTGTTACAGGCAGCCAGATCATCGAAGTACATGGCAGTCTGTCCTCATTTGGTTATGTTGTAGGCGGTGCACGTACGGTAGTGGATGCACTGATGGAAGTGAACGGTCATACCGGAACACTTCTGATGCCGACTCAGACAACAGAAAACAGTGAACCGAGTGAATGGATGAATCCTCCTGTGATTCCGTCTGTATATGCGAAAGTGCGTGATGCAATGCCGCCTTATCAGAGAAATAAGACGGATTTACGAGGTATGGGTGCAATCGTAGAAAACTTCCGTCATCGTGATGGTGTGGTATTCTCCGATCATCCGGCAGTGTCTTACGCAGCCTGGGGAAGATATGCTAAGCTGCTGTGTAACAGACAGTCTCTGCATTTTCCGTTTGCTGAAGAGTCTCCGTGTGCCAGATTGTATGAACTGAAAGGATATGTCCTTCTGCTTGGGACGGATTTTGATACAGCAACATGTATGCATCTTGCAGAATACCGTTGTGACTGCAGACCGATTGGTCTGAGCGGTGCTGCTGTAGAATCCGAGGATGGCAGAACATGGAAGAAATATCTTGATCTTCGTGTAAACAGTGACGACTTCCTGAAGATTCGGCCGATTATGGCACGTAAAAACATGATCCGCGAGACAACCGTAGGCGGATGCCGTATTCAGTTCTTCTCAGCCGCTGCAGCAATAGATGAAGCGACGAAGTATTTTGAACAGAATACTGTTTATGACCTGTACAGATAAATAAAGAAACTACTGCGGATCACAGCTGTGCTTCATGCATGATGCGATCTGCAGTTTCTTTTTGAAAGATGTGTATCTGCTTTTGTTTGTAATATTGCAAATGAGCGGTAAAATAGATGGGCGCAGAAAGGAGCAGGTATGATTCCTACACCCGGTTCAAGTATTTATGTACAGAGCTATAAACATGATGGAAGTCTGCATCGTACATGGTGCAGGGCTTTTGTGCTGGAAGCTAATGAAGAAAGAATTGTCGCAGTAACAGATCGTGCCTGGGTAATTGAAGCGGATGGCCGTAAGTGGCTGACGCGAGAACCTGCAGTATGCTTCTTCTATACAAAGAAGTGGTATAACGTTATCTCCATGATCAGACATGCCGGTGTGTTCTATTACTGCAATCTGGCATCACCGTCCATCTATGATGGAGAAGCAGTAAAGAATATCGACTATGATCTGGATGTGAAGCTGTATCCGGATGGCGGTTACCAGATTCTAGATGAAAATGAATATGCTGAGAACTCACGTAAGTGGAATTATCCCGAAAAGGTGAAGCGTATCATTGAAAAGCAGATGAGTAATCTGATTGATGCTATGAGTGAAGGCGAAGAGCCGTTCAGTCAGGAATGCATTGATCGCTATTATGCCAAGTATCTGGAGATGCTTGAAATTGAATACTGACTAAAGGAAGTGCAAAGCTTCCTTTTCTTTACCTTTCAGCCAAGAAAACATGGAAGCTAAATATAGAATTTAAAGTAACGCTAAATTATCCAGTCTCACAAAAACAGTAAAAAACAGGCATAAATACGCAGAATTT
>JAZUHS010000106.1:0-58024 GCA_045641845.1 Bulleidia sp.
AGCAACAACAGTTTCTTCTGCTTCAGTTGTCATACCTGCGTTATCAACATCAGGGATGTATCTTTCAACGAGCAGTCCACCATCTTCATTAGTCAGGTCAGCACCGTTGGATGTGACACGACCAATCATATACATACGGGAACCAAGGTTCAGAACAGCATTTACATCGTTGTTTGTAACCTTAACTTCCTGAGCATAGATACCTGCATATACAGATACTTCTGTAAATTCCTTGGCGATCTTGTCAGCATCTTCAGTTGTAATGACAGTACCCTGTTCATATTCAACTTCGTTGCCATACAGATCTGTTGCCAGGATACGACCGATCATTGCAAGCTTATCAGTTGTAGCAACTGTTGCAATTGTCGGATGAGAGAATCTGTGTGTGAAAGGCAGAGCATACATATTGATACCCTTATTGATTTCATCACGCAGTTCATTGCGGAGATTCTTATCGATCAGAACATCCTTTTCAACAAGAACTCTGCCGTCGGCACCGATCAGATCTTCTGTCAGTACATGACCTTCCATACGGTCAAGAATATTCAGCTTCTTGCGTACCTTGTAACGGCCTGCCTTAGTAAGATCGTATCTTCTGTAATCGAAGAACTTAGCTTCCATCAGGTTCAGGGAACCGTCAACTGTTGCAATTTCGTCTGCTCTCTGGTTTTCATACACATTGAGCAGAGCATCCTGCATAGTCTTTGTTTTATCTGCAGCAAGCGTATTACGAACTTCTTCATAGTTGCCGAATACAGATGTATACAGCAGCATGTAATCATTCTGGAATTCACGTTCTTCTTCCGGAACAATAACATCCTTATGAATATCGAAGCCCATAGCCTGCAGGAACTTCTCCATATTAACTGTGCTGAATGCATCTTCACCCTTCATAAGGTTAAGGGACATGCCGATAGCCTTGAAGAGGATTGTACCGAGAATCTTTCTTCTACGGTCAATAGAAACATTCAGAATACGACCCAGAGCAGCCTTCTTGTCATCGCTCATAAATTCGAGCCATGTACCGCGGCTGGGGATCAGTTCACAACTGTATGTATCGCGTCCTGTTCTTTCTTCTGTAGACAGGTCAAAGTATGCACCCGGAGAACGAACAATCTGCGAAACAATTACACGCTCCGCACCGTTGATAATAAATGTACCTGTAGGTGTCATTAACGGGAAATCACCGAGGAATACCTCGTCCCATTTGTTCATAACCTCGCCAGTTTCAGGGTCCACTACTTCAAGTTCCATTTTCGCCTTCAAGGGTGCGCAGTAATTTGTTTCTCTATACTCGCATTCCTTGATAGAGTACTTAGGTTCACCAAAAGAATAATCGAGGAACTTCAGACGGATATTGCCCGCATAGTTTGAAATCGGGTAGATATCATCGAATACTTCCTTGATTCCGTCTTTCAGGAACCAGTCAAAAGATGCTGTCTGGATTTCTACCAGATCGGGCAGATTGAGCCCACTGCTTACTTTTGAATAGTCTCTGCGAACGGCCTTTTTGCCATAATGCACCTCGTGGTATGTCTGCTTATTTTCCATTTTCGCCATCCTTTCGCATGCATCGAGAAACGCCGAAAAGGGTCATAAAACCCTAGAATTTATCGACATTTCGTCAATCTAAAATACTATCATGAACTGTACAATACGTCAACTTTCTGCTCAATAATATCCAATATCCTTTATCACGGGATATTACCTCGCAGTTTCCAAACAATTCATTGAGTTTTTTTACCGCACTCTCCGCACCTTGCTGGCGACGGATCACTGCCATAATCACTCCATTTTCGTTGAGGCTTTGATAAGCGTCATCGAACATTCCATAGATTACTTTTTTACCCGCGCGGATCGGGGGATTCGTGATCACTGCGTCAAAGTGCGTATGCAGCTGTGCGAAGCCATCAGAAACCATAGCAGTCAGAGAAACATGATTCTGCTTGGCATTCAGTTCGGCAAGTTCAACTGCACGCGGGTTGATATCGACAGATATTACGCTGCATTCCGGAAACAGTGATTTGAGCACAACGCCCACAACACCATAACCACACCCCAGATCTAGAACGGTTCCGTATAAACCATTCTTCTCTGCAGCTTTCAGAAGAACCTCCGTACCGTAGTCGACACCGGTTTTGGAGAATACTCCGTTATCTGTTGTGAAACTGTATAAACGCCCCGAAAACCGGAAAGAGTGTTCCTTCCGGTTAGTTTCCAGATTGCGGTTGTCGGTGAAATAATGAGCCGTAAAACCACATCCTTTCATAGGGGCGAAAAGCCGAAACTTGTGATTCCGGCTTTTCGTTAATTAATAGTTAGTTGTAAGTAGGTGTTAAAGAATTACTTGAATTCAACAGTTGCACCAGCGTCAACCAGATCCTTCTTGATCTTTTCAGCTTCTTCAACCGGTACATCCTTCTTGATTTCTGCAGGGCAGCTATCAACGAGCTTCTTAGCATCTACCAGACCCAGACCTGTAACGGCACGAACAGCCTTGATAACACCAACCTTGGAGTCACCGAAGGATGTCATAACTACTGTTACGTTCTTAGGTGCAGCAGCTTCAGCTTCTTCAGCAGGTGCAGCAGCTACAGCTACGGGAGCAGCAGCAGTTACGCCATACTTTTCTTCAATGGACTTAACGAGATCATTCAGATCGAGAATTGTAGCGGAATCGAGATATGCGAGAATATCTTCCTTTGTGATTGCCATGGATAATTTTCCTCCTCTAATTTTCTTTTAGGCAGCAGCCTCTTCTTTTGTTTCTTCAACGGCGGGACCAGCCTTGCTATCAGCAACAGCCTGGACAACACGTGCGAATGAAGAAATCGGTGCATTCAGTACAGATAACAGCATGGACAGCATACCTTCTCTGTTCGGCAGATTAGACAGTTCCTTCAGGGTTGCAGCGTCAACAACCTTACCGTCAACAACTCCGCCCTTCATTACAAGCGCCTTGTGCTTCTTAGCGAACTTAACCATTACGCGAGCAGCGGCAGTTTCATCACTACCGAAAGCCAGTGCGTTCGGGCCAGTCAGCTGTTCTGTCAGTTCACCTAATCCAGCAGCCTCTGCAGCCTTAGCAGCAAGAGTGTTCTTGTAGACCTTCATCTCAACACCCTCTGCACGCAGAGTTCTACGGAGTTCAGTAACCTCAGCAACTGTGAGACCACGATACTCAGCGACAACGGTAGATGAAGAAGTCTGTAACTTGTTCTGAATTTCGGAGACTACGCTCTTCTTAGACTCTAATACAGTCTGATTCATTGCTTCACCTTCCTATTCTTGTTATCGCATACACATAAATACAAAGCCCACGCGGCTGCGAGGGCTTTAAAAGTTCATTTAATATGACTTTCATTTACCTCGGTAACATAATTAAGCCTACGCCGTTACTGTCTATGGTATTTGATAACATTGGTATGATACCACGTTATGTCCTATTGTCAAACGATTTCTTAAACAATTTTCAACTCTGTTTTGCCGCTGTTTATCGGCTTTTTCTGCAGTTTACATTTTCTCCCATACACCTTATTATCCTGTATTTTCACTCAGATTTTGGGTATATTGTTCATGCAGAACCACATTGTTACAGCTAAGGAGTTCATCTTATGGAAGTAAAAGAAATCTACATCCCGTTCCGCGGATATCATACATACTGCCGTATTGTCGGCAATGGGACCGGCACACCTATCGTTCTGCTTCATGGCGGTCCTGGATCTACACATAACTATTTTGAAATGCTTGATGTTCTTGCAGAAAGCGGCCGTCAAGTGATTATGTATGACCAGCTTGGATGTGGAAACAGCTACATTGAAGGACATCCTGAATTATGGACGGAAGAAACATGGTCAGATGAACTTCAGAATGTACTTGATTATCTTCATCTCGATAAGGTCCACCTTCTTGGTCAGTCCTGGGGCGGTATGCTTGCAATATCCTATTTGCTAAACAGGTCGCAGGTAAATATTGCATCCGTCATCCTCTCCAGTACACTCTCCTCTGCCTCTCTTTGGGCACATGAGCAGCACAGAATGATTGGCTTCATGAGCAAGGAAGATCAGCAGGCAATTGCTGAAGCAGAACGGAGCAATTGCTGGAATTCTCCAGAATACCTCGCAGCCAATGATCGCTATATGAAACTGCACTGCAGTGACATTCAGCCGACAGATCCTGATTGTCTGACCAGACCTAAGAAAAGCGGTACCGAAAGCTACGTTACCGGATGGGGTCCTAATGAATACACACCGACTGGAACACTGCATAATTTTGAATACACGGATCGCCTGCACGAAATACATGTTCCTACATTAGTAATCTCAGGAACGAACGATCTCAGCACTCCCTTAGTAGCTAAAACAATGTATGATGCAATTCCAAATTCAAAGTGGGAGCTGTTTGATGGAGCGCGTCATATGGTTTTTGCCGAACAGAATGAGAAATACTGCCGTATCCTCAACGAATGGATGGTCAATAATGATTAAAGTCTGCGTAACTACGCAGACTCTTTTGATTATTCGAGAATTTCGATTTCCTTGGAATAGTGATTCAGGATTTCTGCACCGTCTTCTGTAATCAGGACGAGGTCTTCAATTCTGCATCCAAGAACACCGGGATTATAGATACCAGGTTCAATGGAGAATGTATTGCCGACTTCTGTCAGACGATGATTTGTTGAGGATACATCACCATATTCATGATCTTCAATACCGATAAAATGACCAAGACGATGTGTGAAGTCCTTGCCATAACCACCGGCTGTGATAATATCTCTTGCCTTAGCATCAACATCACAGAGCGGAATACCCGGCTTCAGCATTGCTTCAGCTTCTTCGTTTGCACTTCTGACAAGGTTATATACACGTCTCTGTTCAGCAGTAGGCTCCTTCTTATAGAAGAATGTACGAGTCATATCAGAGCAGTAATCATTTACTACACAGCCTACGTCAAACAGTACGGCATCACCTTCCTTGAGAACTGTATCATCCGGTCCATGATGAGGATCTGCTGCATTCTTACCAAACGCAACGATGGAGGGGAAGGAGAAACCGGAAGCACCAAGCTTCTTATAAATACCAAGTGTCTGATCTGCAACTTCTCTTTCAGTTACACCGGCATGAATCAGCTTTTTGAATTCTTCCATAGCTTTATCATTGATTAAGGAAGCGTATCTCATCTTCTCCTTTTCTGCTTCGTCCTTTACTGCACGAGTAAGGTCAACTGCAGGACTGCCGTTGATATACCCTGCTGCAGTACCGGCTTCCATAAACGGAAGCAGGAACTTTGCAGGGATAATCTTATCCACAGCAAGAATTGAATTGATGTCTGTTTCAGCCTTAACAAGGGGTGTGATGTCATCTGTATCTGTGAAGTAAATCTTGCGAACACCCAGATCTTCATCAAATCTGAAGAGCTCATTCAGATACAGGACAGGTGCCTTTTCCTTGGAAATCAGAAGTCCCAGGAATCTTTCGCCCGGATGAATCCAGCGACCTGTTAAGTAGAAGATTGCCAGAGGATCAGTGATCAGCATCTGTTTTGCATCCAGCTTTGCCAGAATGCGTTCCATTCTTTTGGTATCAAGCATAGTATTTCCTCTTCTTTCATTTATGCAAAAGCCCGTGGTGACACGGGCTAAAGCTGTTATTTCTTTGTAACATCCTGCTTGACGTTGATTTCAAGCAGCTTGTTTGTAAGTTCATTTTCGATTCTGTTGAGTTCCTTTTCAGCAGCGAGTCTTCTTTCACGACCAGTTGCCTGAATTTCAAGAACTTCATCCAGAGTCTTAATCAGCTGTTCATTTGTATGTGTCAGAGTTTCAATATCAACAATGCCTCTTTCAGATTCCTTAGCAACATCAACTGTAGCCTGATGCAGAGTTTCCGCATTCTTCTTCAGCAGGGCATTTGTCATATTTGTGACTTCTCTCTCAGCTTCCATAGCTTCCTTGGAATGAGAGATACCCAAAGACAGAACAATCTGATTCTTCCACAGCGGGATTGTATTAACGATTGTACTCTGAATCTTTTCAGTCATCAGTGTATCGTTGTTCTGAACCAGACGGATCTGCGGACCCATCTGTACGGATACCTGTCTTGTCAGTTCCAGATCATACAGCTTCTTTTCGAAACGTGTGCATGCCTGATCCAAATCATTTGCAGCCTGTGCATCTTCGGGAAGACCTGTAGCCTTTGCTTTTGCAACGAGTTCAGGCAGATCCTTGCCACGAACTTCAGCCAGCTTCTTCTTACCTGCAAGGATATACATGGACAGTTCCTTAGCATTCTGCTGGTTACGATCATACAGCTGATCGAGGAGCTGAATATCCTTAAGCAGAGTGATCTGGTGGTTTTCCAGAGCTGCTGCAATCTTATCTACATTTGTCTGTGCCTTGTCATATTTAATCTTGAATGTTTCAACCTTATCCTGACCCTTGCTGAACAGACCTGCAAAGAAACCCTTCTTTTCTTCTTCTTCGCCATCATAATTCTTCAGTTCCTTGACCAGATCAGTAATCAGATTACCAACTTCACCCAGATCCTTTGTACGTACATTCTGCAGTGCTGTGTCAGAGAAATCGCTGACCTTCTTCTGTGCAGATGAGCCATACTGCAGAACAATATTTGACTGTGTGATATCAATCTGCTTAGAGAATGCATCAACTGTCTTTCGTTCCTGCTCGCTGAGCATGGAATCATCAATCGCAGGCTTTACTTCCTCTTCAACAACCGGCTTTTCTTCAATCTTTTCCAGTTCTTCTTCAGGATTTAAAGTAAGAGTGATTACAGGTTCTTCCTGAGCCTGTGCTGCCTTATTATTTTCGCTCATGTTTTATCATTCCTCTTCTTTCGACGTATGAATAAAGTATATCTCATTCATTTCCTTTTTTTAACGATGTTCTTCTCAAAATAGAGTTGATCAGCTTAAGAACTACCAGAACTCCAAGCACCTTAAAACCGAATTCTCCATAGCTTCTCCAGCCTGAAATAGATGTATTTCTGAACATTGCCTTCAGGCCAATTGAAGTGTCTTCAGATTTCTGAACAACTGCAGTTCCGTAAGCTGTATCAACCTGACCAACAGATCCTTCTCGACCGAAAGAGTCAATAAACTTAACAGCTGTCATCCACTGATTTACCGGTTCATCATTCATTGAAATAACCAGTGTCTGCATACTTGTGACAGGCTTGCCCTTTGCGTTGCAGAGTGCAAAGCTGTTTTCAGAATCAAGATCTTCCTTAGCCTTTGTCAGCTTCTTTGCAAGATCCATGCTCATCACAACCGGATAGTAAACAGATGATTCAACAGGTACGAAATACTCAACTGTAGCTCTGTATTCCACCTTGGTTACTTTGTTATAGCGCTGTCTCTTATCGTTATATTCATACTTCAGATTTCCGAAGTACAGGTAATCATCAGATGTTTCTTCCTTGCTGATAAGATCATACTCACAGATTCTGCGCAGATCAGAACCCTTAATATAGGCGATGATCAGAGGACTTGTTCTGCCATCCTGTGTACTTGAAGACAGCACAGTATATACATCACTCGCTGTGATTGTTCCTTCATAGAAAGTGGAATTCAGTTCCTTGCTGCCAAGTATTGCAATCGGCTTTTCAGAGAACTTAGGTGTTTTCTCCTCTGTTGTTCCATTCAGAACCTCCAGCCAGGATTCCTTTGCATCTTCAAGAAGATTGAGAATACCCTGTTTAGAGAATGTGGAAACTTCTTCTTCCTCTTCTTCAGGTTCGATTTCTTCACCTTCTACGTCTTCAGCATCATCGTTTTCTGCTTCCTCAGCCTGTTCAGCCTCTTCAGCTTCCTTTTCTGCTCTTCGTGCTGCTTCTTCTTCAGCCTTTCGTGCTGCTTCCAGTTTCTTCATAGCGAGCTGTTCTTTATACAGTTCAATATAAGAATCCAGAATCATATCTGCGGTGTTGCTAAAGGTAAATTCAGAATGCTCATCAAATGTAAATGAACTACGGGACAACGGAGATGCTGTTGTATATCCGGTACCAGCAAATACATCTGTATTCAGCTTCTTTGCATATTCCGCAACCTTGTTCTTAACATCTTCATCAGCACCGTTTTCATATGTAACTTCTCTCAGCTGATAATTGGTTACCTCACCATTTGCAGCATTAACATCCAGAACACCGAGATACTTGCCATTCATACTGCCGTTTACAATAACTGTATTCTTGACCTTAAGAGCCATCGATGCTTCTGCAGGCGTATGGCCGCTGATGATCACATGAATACCATCTACTGTTTCTGCAATCTTTCGATCCGCATTCTGATCAGTATCAGTATTGCAGTGAGAAAGGCAGACGATTACATCTGCACCTTTATTCTTCAGTTCTTCCACCATTTCCTTAGCAGTATCAGCAGCAGGAAGAATTTCAATATTTCCCGGGGAAAGTTCTGAATATGCTTCCCCCAGAAGAGAAAATACACCAACCTTCACGCCATCTCTTTCAATTACTGTGCAGGTATTGCCGCAGGCTTTCCATGTAGACGTCAGATCACTGCCGATCACATTCATATTAGATGCCAGCAGTACCGGCTTTTCTTCAGGCACACTCAGCATCTTAGCCAGATTTCCGGGCCCATACAGGAATTCTGCATCACCCAGTGCTACTGCGTCATATCCCATTTCACTCATTAATGAGAGAGCAGGAGCTTCTGTTTCAAACAGATGGTTATAGACAGAACCGGTCGAAAAATCTCCCGCATCCAGAATAATTGTCTTTTCAGTACGATTCTGATCAATCGCACTCTTCATATATGCAAAACTGCCGTACCAATGTACTTCGCCGTCTTCACCAACCGAACGAGAAGTTTCTAGCTGGTTATTCAGATCTTCTGTGAACAGAATACGTACAGTATTCTCTTCTTCCGCAATAATCGGATGCAAAGAGAAAGAACTGAAAACAGCGCACAAAGATACAACAGCAGTAATAACTTTCTTCATACTTTAACCTCGCTGATCATTATAGCATCTTCACTGCATGGACACTGAAAAAGCATTGGAAATTAAGATACTCTTAGATTCCTGTTTCTGTATATTCAGCACAACATCTCATAATAGTAAATAAAACTGCCACCGTTCGTTTATCTGGCGACAGTTTCATTATGTTTTATTTACCGGAAGCAAGCTTCATCAGGTCTTCAAGAGTTGTTGTATCTTCCTCTTTCGGAGCCTGTACTCTGATTGTGAAATCAAAGTCCTCTTTTCTAAGCTCAGTTAATGAAGCGTCAGGATCGGATACCAGACGATTTGCCTGCTTCAGTACTGCTTCTTCAATTGTATTTCGAGCCAGGCGACCATTACCTGCTTCAGCAGCGTTAATGCTCTGCACCTGATCGAAATACTTGAGCAGATCTTCATCCGCATCAGGAGAAATCTCATATCCCTTGGACTTTGCCTGAATCTTGGCAATCTTGAGGAGCTGTTCGCCTGTGTAATCATCAAAGTTAATCAGGTTAGGGAAGCGGCTTCTCAGACCTGAGTTACTCTCAAGGAATCCGGCCATTTCCTTCTTATATCCGGCAAGAATGACGATCAGATTACTTCTGTTATCTTCCATCGCCTTTACAAGTGTATCGATTGCTTCAAGGCCAAAGCTGTCATCTTTACCACGGTACAGTGCATATGCTTCATCGATAAACAGCACACCACCGATTGCAGAGCGAATTACACTCATTGTCAGCGGAGCAGTCTGACCGACATACTGCGCAACAAGATCGGCACGGGTTACTTCGACCAGCTGACCTTCTGTTAATGCGCCAATGGCCTTCATGTAACGGGAAATCAGACGAGCGATCGTAGTCTTACCTGTACCGGGATTTCCGGTGAAGATCATATGCTTGGATACATCTGCACTCTTCATTCCCTGTGCTTTACGACGCTCCTGGATTGCAATGTGGCTCTGCAGAGAACGAATATAGTTCTTTACAGGATCAAGACCGACAATTTCATCCAGTTCCTTTTCAATTGCAGCAATTTCAGCACTGCTGTTCTTTTCTCTTGTTAATGCAACGCCCTCTGTTCCGATGACTGCACGAGGCTGACCATCTGAAACGGTTGCAGTTACCTTCTCACCACCACCAAGGGATTCATTGAGAACCGCCTGGCTCAGACTGATATAAAAATCATTGAACAAAGCCTGAATGGATTCAGCGCCCTTTGACTTATCATAGGAGGAAGCAATCCACTTCTTCAGTTCATCTGTGATTTCCACATTCAGTTCAAGACCTGTACACTTCTTCGCAAAACCGGCTGCTTCACGTTCAATAACTGCTGCAGCACTTTCTTCTGTTAAAGAAGCAAACTGAATCTGGTCAAGAACATGTCTCATAAAGCCGGCACCGAATGCATCCTGAACACTGGATAATTTTCCTTCAGTGATAAATACCAGATATTTTCCTTCAACACTCAATGTATCAACAGCATCCTTTACAAGACCTGTCTGATTTTCAACAAGAACACCTTTGGACAGTACATATCTCTTATTCAGAACAACGGAACCTGTTGTCGCAAGAGAATCCACCATACGCAGATAGCCGGGGAAACTGCTCTCGAAGTTTTCGAAGCAGATGACAGAACCTTTGCCGGAGATCGCTTCATAAAGGTCCTGCAGGAAAATCTGTTCCTGCGCACCGCTTGTATATCTGCTCATGTCAATTGTATAAACACTGCCACTTGCAAATATCTGCTTTTCATTCAGTGCCTTTACCACACTTGCAACAGACTCTCTTTTACCTGTTCCCTTAGGGCCGTATACAAGGATTACATTCTTCGCTTTTCCTTCTTCTGTTCCCATAACATAAGGACGACGGAAGGCAGCTGCGAGCTTCTTTTCCGCTTCAGCCTGACCATAGACTCTTTCATTCAGATAAGTTTCCACTTCACTGAATACCTGCTTGGAATCAAACTTCTTTTCTTCGACCACAGGAGTTTCCACACCATAATCCTTTTCAATTTCCTTTGCCAGGGCATCCAGATCAAGATCAGAATCAGCAGCTGCTTTCTTCTGTGCATCCGCATACATTGCTTCCGGATCCAGGCGAGGCTGGTTACGAATTTCGTTCGTAAGTTCAGCCAGTTCTTTCTTCTGCTTATTCAGAATTCTTCCCAGTTCCTCCATTGCCTTGTTTGCGCTGAGGAGAGCATTGGAAGCAGGCTTACGTGCACTGCTGTCGGACTCTGTATCAGTTGTCAGCTTAATATCGGAATAAGTAGGCTTATCATTATTTCGGCGACTGCCCATTACTTCATTCCACAGACGTTCTTTTTCTTCTCTTCTGCGGTCATCGCTGCTCATAAATGAAGTCCTCCTTCCTGCGCTTTATTAATCTGACCTTCACTTGTAAGACCATCCTTCTGCAGCACAGCTTCAAGCGTGGAGATATCCGCAGAGAGGTTAATGAAGTCCTGATCAGTCATACTGGAGATGATTGTCTTCATAGCATCGTTGATCAGTGTAATCGTTCTTGTCAGTTTCTTTCTTGTATCCTCATAGGAAGGATCATACTTGGCTGTCTGCAGATTCTCATACTGCTTCAGAATTCTCAGCAGAATCGGCAGATAGTATTCATAAAGCTTCTTCAGCTTGCTTGCAGATTTAGGAAACTTTGCTTCAAGATCATTGATCTGCTTCAGCAGAAGAACAGTCTCATACAGACCATTGGTGATTTCTTCATCCGGAATATCATTGTTCAGGGATGTGATCTCATCAATATAGTATCTGGATGTCTTTAACGGCTCCTTCTTCTCTTCAGGCTTCTTTGCAGGCTTTTCTTCTCTGACCGGTGCAGTTTCCACCACTTCCGCATCAATTACTTCACTTCTGGAATAATCGTTATTGGAGGCATTCTTCAGGAGTTCCTTCAGAATATTCTCATAAGAATCAGGATATCTTCTTCTGAATTCATCCATGCTGCAGATATACTGGCCGTCACGATATACATCAAGACTGGATAAAGAAGCATATCTGGTACCATGCAGTCTGAGAGAAAGATTATTCTTCACAGCAATTGCACGATGGGAATTAAACCAGCGACGAAGATAAACATTGATCTTTGCTGTTTCAGAAGCAGTAAAAGAATCCACAGTACTTGCTGTACCTGTACGTGAATAGGTTCCGCTTCTTGTATATCCTCTGCGATAGCTCTGCTCGTAGCTTGTATCTCTCTTATTTGATTCATTGACTGCCGCAAATGCAATTGCCGCAACCACACCAGCAATCAGAAGAAGCGGGAAAATAGAACCACTTCCAAAAATCATGATCAGGAAGATCCACCAGATCCAGTTGTTATTACTACGACGTCTCATCAAATCACCACCTTAATAATTCGAATAGTCCGAATCGATTATACCATAACACATATGCAAATAGATTTTCTCACTGAAAAGGACTGCCATATTTAAGCAGTCCTTAATGTAAATATTACTTGTTTCAGGTGATTTATTCTGCTTCTGCAGGAGCTGTCAGATTCCACATTTCGCTGTAGCTGTAGAATGTGATGCTGTCCGCATTCAGCTTAGCCTGATTTCTCTGCTTTCTGACACTGCCTTCGTGTACAGAATTCAGAAGAGACTTGTTAACCATGTACTGAACATAGAGAACCTTCTTCAGCAGGAACCATCCGATTACGAACTTGCCAATAACAGGTCCGCGATCCTGCAGAGAGGGCAGAACTGTTTCAGCTTCTCTCTTCAGTGCTTCAGCTGCTGCCAGAGACTTTTCTTTCAGTTCATCGTAGTTTCTGAAGAACTTGCCATCCAGACTTCTCTGAAGAGCGCCGGCCTTCATCTTGAACATACGTTCAAATGCTTCAACAATTACTTCTGCCTTATCGGAAGTTACCGCTACAATTTCATTCTTGCAGTCGATCAGTTCGCTTCCGGGTTCTGTCATGCAATAGTACAGACCCTTAGCTGTAATGAAGCTGCTGTCTGTATAGGGAACTACCAGAAGAGCTCTTTCGTCTACGCCTTCTTTTCTGTACATAATATAAGGAAATTCAAGGGGCTTTCCAGCAAGCTTGAATACATCCTTATAACGAATGATCTGATTGGAAATAGCGTCTCTGGAAATGCTGTCCTTTAAACCGACACAGATCTTTGTTTCGGGATAGTTTTCGAATACCTTTTCGAATGCTGCACGCAGCACTTTATCGGAAACCGAGTCTTCCATGCCCAGATAATCTTCAAGATAACCGTTGAATAAGCAGTCATCGGATCCTTTTCTTAAATCATTCTTTCCGTTCAGAATTGAATATACCGTCATAATGCCCTCCATGCGGATAAATCCGCTACTTCATTATAAACGGCACGGACAAAATTACTAGTAAGATGCTAATACGATTGTAAATAACATCATTTTTTGAACTTTTCTTTTTATGAACAAGATCGCATAATTCTTTTATTCGTACATAAAATGGTACAGCGCGCCAATCAGATTAGCATCATTGAAGAAGCGGCATACCTCAACAGAAGGAAGCGGGAGTTCGAGACCGCCAACCATATCCGGATGATATGTTCTGACCTTCTGAATGCTCTTCTTAAGAAACTCCATCAATTTAGGCTGTCTGGAGATACCACCGCCGATACAGATACGATCCAGATTCAGCAGTACATTCAGATTGAACAGCTGCAGAGCCATTGCATCCGTATATTCTTCTAGTGCAGCAACCGCATCAGCGTCTCCTGCATTGATACGATCAAACACAATTTCACCGGTAAGTGATTTCGGGTCCTCCCCTGTTTTTGCACCAACATTCTGCAGCAGAGCACGTACACCGAGCTGGGCCACATAACTTTCATCTGCAGCAGGTTCTGTGCAGTTCATATTCATAGCAGAGAATTCACCGGCAAAGAAGTCCTTGCCTCTGCGGAGCTTTCCGTCAAATACGAGACCACCGCCGACAGATGTACCGATAATCCATACAGCACCGCTTTCCACTCCGGCAAGATTACCTCTCCACAATTCAGCCAGGGCTGCTGATTTTGCATCATTTTCAAGAGATGTGCGAACACCATATCTCTTTTCAAATTCTTCTGTCAGATTCCATTCCGCAAGGAAGGGGAATACACCAACTACATGGATAATGCCGCGTGTACTGTCGAGAATTCCGGGAGAAGAGATCGCAATGCCTGAGATACGATCCAGATAGCGATTTACAATACTGTCAATCACTTCCATGAATTCCTCAATTGTCGAAGTGCGAGGGGGTGTAGGAACTTTTCCCTGTTCAATAATTTCTGTATTTTCATTCATTAAAGCGTACTTCAGAAATGTTCCGCCCCAGTCAAATGCCAGATATTCTTTCATATTCATTCGGCAAGGAGACTTCGGTAGATCTACCGGATAAGAATTGCCGTCCTCCTGTTCCTGATGCATTACAGTGATTGATCCCTGTAATGCTTTCTCCGCATCATGACAATGCTATGATGCTTCCTTTCACATTGCGATGACTTATGCAGCCTTCTCCATTTTCACGTGCATGATTCCATCTTCATCAAAGGGTTCGGATACAACCTTAAACCCTTCTTTTTCATAGAAACCGATTGCATATACCTGTGCTTCTAGAACAATCTTTCCGTTACCGGGAATCAATTCAGCAGCGCGGATTCCTTCTTTCAGAATTACACGTCCATCCCCGATTCCTCTTCTTGCAGAGATGACTCGGCCGATCTGTGCACAGTCTTCGGTATGATTGCGGAATACTCTGAGATATGCCTGCAGCTTTCCGTCTTCATAGCCGCAGACATGCAGGCTTTCCTGATCAACTCCATCAATGTCCTGATATACACAATTCTGCTCAACAACAAAAACCGCAGAACGCAGCTGAAGAATTTCGTAGAGCTGCGGTACCGTCAGCTCGCCAAATCGTTTAATTACACATTCCATCATACAGACTACCTCTTTCCATCATTATACAGACTATGAAGCTTCTCCAAAGAAAAAGGCTCTTTTTTCAAGAACCTGACTTCATTATTTCTGATTGAGAACATGTTTTCTGAGATAGATACCGGCACCATCATGGTCCGCATCAAATTCAGTCACATCATCACATACAGCTTTGACATCATCCATACCATTCTTCAGACAGACCGATTTTCCTGCCATCTTCAACATTTCCAGGTCATTCTGTGCATCTCCGAAAGCAATGACATCCTCCATGCTCAGACCATACTTCTCGCAGTACTTCTGCACAGCTACACCCTTATTGATCAGCGGGCTCTGAAATTCAAGAAGTTCAGGACCGGTCAGGAAGCATGTGATGTGATCGTTGCAGAGAGTCCGACCGAACTTTTCCAGTTCTGCACCTTCTTTTGCAGTATCCACACGATACAGGACTTTTGCATTCGGTTCCTGCCAGAAATCACTCATCTGCTTTACAAACTCAACGCGATTGCCATGACGCTGTGCTGACATCTCCGTATGGTGATCCGGTCTATAGGCAAGCTGGTAGCCTTCCTTATAAATGAACGGATTCAGATTCAAAGGCTCCATACCCAGGAAAATCTCCTTCAGCGAATCCTCGTCAAGAAGATGGTAGTGATCTACTGTTCCTGTTCTTGTATCGTACAGTTCACTGCCATTCAGGCCGATCAGAAAATCAAACTGGAAACTGAGTCCCCATTCCTTCGCATGCTCCATCACGTTCTGCCATAATGGACGTCCTGATGCAATTCCCAGCAGAATACCCGCTTTGTGCATATCTTCCAGAGCCTGCAGGGTCTCCTTGCCGGGCGTATGAACAATACGTCCGCGCAGTGTATTATCAATGTCTGCCACAAATACTTTTATCTGATTCATAATACTTCACCTCCGGCAGCCACTGTTACTGCACCTCTATATGAATACTTTTTATTCGATGGATACGCCTTCGCCTGTTTCCTCAATTTCTACCGGTCTCAGGAAAGAAGATGCCCATTTCTGATCAATTACAATCGGATGTTCCTTCATCTGTCTGACCGCCTTTGCATAAGCCGCAGCAGCTTCCTGGTACCATGCATCAGAGAAAGTAATTGAACCTGCAGTACCGTTATTCAGCAGAACTGCCAGTTCTTCATGCTTATCACGCACCATGTAGTACATCACTGCAGGAGACTGTCCCTGATCTCGCATTTTCATCATCAGATGAAACTTCATCAGTTCCATAATGCGATCGTCATAATGACTCTCACGGATACATACCTTTTCTGCAAGTTCCAGCGGAGTTCGTACCAGACGAAGAACGCCTTCCGCATTGATCGAACGCATCATGTTTCCATATACATCCGTGCTCTTATTCATTGCCAGTGCATCCGCATATTCATTTTCACCGCAGGCCATAGTAACAATCAATCCCTTGCGATCGTCACTGTAAATCGTAGAATACGGGAACATGACGTCCTTGCCGCAATGAGGGCATTTCTTGATAAACAAGCTTGCGTCCATAACCTTACTGCGAAGCTTAGGTTTTTCGTTGACCTGGATAATCGGATAAATAGTTGTGCGGAACATTCTGCCGCAATGTTCGCAGGGAATCTCCACACCCTGTTCTCTGCTCAGTTTATTCTGTTTATTTGCCATAGTTTTCAAGATACCTGATTCCTTTTGACGTTCTGCCTTCCGGATCATTGAAGTGATTACCCGGATTCAATTCAAAATACGCTGCAGTATATTTTTCCGCAATATGCAATGCTGCTTCCGTACATTCCAGCACGCGTGCCATCACCGGATTACGCGTGTTCTTCTCTGCATCACCCAGTGACAAATATACATTCGTACACTGAATCTTGTTCTTCTCAAGATAAGGAATAAAATCCGGATACCATAATGAACCCGATGCTGATACGCAGCCATCAAACAGATCTGTCTTTGTACATAAGTACAGAACAAACAGTCCTGCCAGCGAATAACCGGTGCAGAATCTTCTGCCTGTACACTCCGTTGAACGAATCAGTGTCAGAATTTCAGGAATCATGCGGTCTGCCTCTCCTGCAAAATCCTCACCCTTCTTAAACACACGCGCTGCCGGCCATGGACTCAGATCTCTGTTCCAGTCAAAACCGCTGATCAGCAGCAATGTGGATTCAACGCCATTCCTGCGAAGTTCTTCCGCTTCCGTTCGATCATCACAGAAGTATACCGTGAGATCCTCATTACCCGGTACTAAACGACTTTTCAGTTCACTCATTCCGCAGCACTCCTTTCTTGAAAAAAGGATCATCTCAGTACAATGATCCTTTCAGGCAACATTTGCAGTCTAATAATAGACCACTCAAAAACCAATGTAAACGAACATACGCCGCCAGTGCCGCCAATCGTACTTCATCAGAAAAGCAATCTGCCTTACTGCACAGATTGCTTAATTTCAGATCAGATCATGTCGGTAACCATGTCTTCATACTGACGTGTATAAAGATCATAGTAATAACCCTTGGCTCTCATCAGCTCACGATGCGTGCCGCGTTCGATGATCTTGCCGTCCTTAACAACCAGAATCACATCCGCATTTACAATCGTTGAGAGACGATGCGCGATAACAAAGGATGTTCTCCCCTTGATTACCGTCGCAATTGCATCCTGAATTGCTTTTTCTGTCAGTGTATCGATGGATGCTGTTGCTTCGTCCAGTACCAGAATCTTCGGATCCGCAAGAATCGCACGAGCAAAGGACAGAAGCTGCTTTTCACCGGTAGACAGCAGATCGCCGCCTTCACCTACTTCACTGTCAAGACCGTTGTCCATCTTCGCTACAGCAGCCTCCCCAGAAACAAGCTTCAGTGCTGCATAGATTTCTTCATCCGTAGCATCCGGTTTACCATAACGCAGATTGTCACGCACAGAACCCGAGAACAAATGAGGTGTCTGCAGTACATAACCGATATTGGAATGCAGCCAGAGCTGTGAACGCTCTCTTGCATCACGTCCATCAATCAGCAGCTGTCCTTTAGTGGGTTCAAAGAAACGGCATACCAGATTTACCAGTGTACTCTTACCGGCACCTGTTTCACCAACAATCGCCACATTGGTTCCCTTTGCAACCTTCAGATTGAAGTGTTCCAGAACCATTTCATTTCCGTCAGGATACATAAAGGAAACATCCTTGAACTCAATATCGCCTTCCAGAGCTTCCCAGTTTTCCTTTTTCGGATTGAATGTATCACCGTACTTTGCAATAACTTCCGGTGTATCCGCAACATCGGATTCTGTTTCCATCAGTCGAGTGAAACGTTCGATGTTTACCTGAATTGCAATCAGTGCAGAAATTGTTTCGATCAGATTCTGGATCGGATCCATCATATTGATCGCATAGGACATGAATACAGATAATGTGCCGATTTCCATCAAACCATCAATGGAGATTCGACCACCCTGCCAGAGTACGATTGCAAGCGCCATGGAACTCATCAGAGCAACCATGGAACCGAACAGTGCTCGATAATGCATTGCATGAACAGATGTTCTGTACATGTTTTCCGTATCCTTGCGGAAATCATTGCCGATCTTATCTTCAATGACAAGTGTCTTGATGCTGCGGGCACCTGTAATGCCTTCATTGAAGTTGCCTGTGATTGTGGAATTGATTTCTCTGATCTTTCTGTTCAGTGTAACCAGATGCTTCTGGAAGAACGCACCGATTAATACAACAGCAGGAACCAGCAGAAGGATCAGGCATCCCAGCTTCCAGTTGATCATAATCATTACGATTGTGATGAACAGAACATAGGAACCGGACCAGATGATATCCATCATTCGCCATGCAACCAGTTCACCGATCTTACCGGTATCACTCATAACACGGGCATGGATATAACCTACGTTATTCTGATTAAAGTAAGAAAAGGACAGAGTCTGCAGATGGTTGAATGCAGCATTACGCAGATCATGGTCGATATTCATTTCCACAGCACCGCCGATGGACAGGGAAATAATATTGATAGCTACTTGAGTAAACAGAACAGCCAGGAACAGAATGATAAATACAGGCAATGTATCAAGTGTTTTCAGAGCAATGAAATGATTGATTGCATATCTGTTGAACAGCGGATAAATCGCATCAATAACGGATACGAAGATACCCATCAGAATCATGCCGAGAATGGTCTTATGATACTTGCGAATATATGGCAGAAGCTTCAGCAATCCGAACAGTGGGAGAGTTGTCTGCTGATTTTCGTTATTACGACTCATAGTTTTCTCCTCCCTCAGATTTCACTCTGCTGCAGCTGCAGATCATAGATGCGACGATAAATACCATTGTTTGCAATCAGCTCGTCATGAGTACCGATTTCAGCAACACGACCGTGATCCATAACAACAATCTTGTCCGCATTCATCAGTGTAGTAATACGATGTGCAATCAGAATTACAGTGGAACCAGTCCGATTCTCATACAGAGCATTGCGGATCTTTGCGTCCGTCTGTGCATCCACAGCTGAAAGAGAGTCGTCGAAGATCATGATCGGAGGCTTTCTGATCAGCATCTGAGCAATCGCTGTGCGCTGTTTCTGACCGCCTGAGAGCGTTACACCACGTTCGCCGACGAATGTATCATAGCCTTCCGAAAAGTGCTCAATTGCCTCTTCCAGAGACGCTGTACGCGCTGCTTCATGCACCTTTTCCATATCAGCTTTATCCAGAGCAATACCGATATTTTCAGATAAAGTACGCGAGAACAGATAAGGTTCCTGCAGCACCATACCGATGCCATGACGCAGTTCATCCTTCTTCATGTCCGCAATATCCACACCACCGATCGTGATACGTCCATCTTCCGCAGGAAGCTCATACAGACGATCCAGCAGAGCCATTAATGTACTCTTGCCGGAACCTGTACCGCCCAGAATACCTACTGTAGAACCTGCCTTGATGGTGAAATTGATATGATCAAGAACTTCCGCTGTGCCGTTATCAAAACGATAGGATACGTCTTCAAATACAATATCCTGATTCAGCGGAGCGCTGACTGTTGTATCACGGTCTTTTTCAATATCCGCATTCATGATTGCACGGATACGGTCAATGGAGATACCTGCCTTGGACAGTTCGGAAATAACACGGCCAAGATGTCTGACCGGGAAATTCAGCATACCGTTGTATGAAACAAAGGCAATGAAATCACCTGCACTTAATTGTCCGTTGACAGCCAGCCATGAACCTACCGCCATAACTGTCACAGCCTGCAGATTGGAGACCATATCACCGGTACTCCAGAATACAGCCAGCAGCTTCAGCAGATGAATCCATTCTGAAGTATAGGCATCATTCTGCTTTTCAAAACGTCTTCTCTCATATGTCTCACGACCGAATGCACGTACGACTCTGACACCTGTCAGGTTTTCCTGCGCAATCGATGACAGCTTTCCTTCTTCTGTATCAACATGTTCAAAAGACTGACCGATACGGCCATGGAAGAACATGCTGTAACTGACAATGATCGGAATGAAGATCGCCGAGATCAATGTCAGTGTTGTACTGATATCTGCCATGAAGAACAAAGCAAGTGTAATCAGAACAAGGATACGGAATAAAGCCGCAAGCTGCTCCATCAGGAAGTTCTTGATTGTTTCAACATCAGAAGTACATCTTTGAATAATGTCACCGGTATGATTCATGGAGAACCATGAAAAAGGAAGATATTCGATATGATCGAATACTGTATCACGCATACGCTTGACCAGCTTTTCACCTGCCATGGAATTCAGCAGACGGAAGAAGTATCTGAGTACTGCGCCAATCAAAGCAATACCCACAACTACTGCAGCGATTATCCATAAATGTGCTTTGAGATATGCTGCACCGCCGATTCCGTCCACAAGTTTCTGCAGAAAGCCGGGAAGTTCAGAAGGAACATTGCCAATGACAGTGTCCACAGTAAAACCGATAATTTTCGGGCGGATCAATTCAACAACAGTAAACAATGCTGTAAGCAGTACACTGCATGCAAAAAGACCCTTGCAGCCTTCAAGAAAAAACATAACCATTCCGACTCTGGTCGGGAACTGTTCTTTCTTCATGAACTCACCCCCTTCGATAAACTTTACCATTATAGCAAACCACAATTCAGATCAAGGGGAAAACAACCAAGCAAATATAAACCAATGATAAATATAGGCATTTGCGGTATGATTATTGGGATTTTGGAGGAAATATCAATGAATCTTGCCAAAGGTGATCTGCTTCATGGATTTGAAGTAACAGATGTTGTGGAACTGACTGATATCAGCAGTACACTTTACAAATTTACACATACAAAAACAGGGGCTCAGCTTGTCTGGAACAAGCGTGATGACCGCAATAAGACATTTGCGATCGCATTCAAGACAATCCCTTCCGATGATACCGGTGTATTCCATATTCTTGAACATTCCGTACTCTGCGGATCTGCTAAGTATCCGGTCAGAGAACCCTTCGTAGAACTGCTGAAGAGTTCCATGCAGACATTCCTGAATGCCTTCACATATCCTGATAAGACAATGTATCCTGTCTCTTCAAGAAACAACAAGGACTTCATGAATCTGATGTCAGTATATATGGATGCAGTATTCCATCCTGCGATCTATACAAACCCCAACATTTTCTATCAGGAAGGATGGCATTATGAAATCCGCAAGCCTGAAGATGAACCGATCTATAAAGGTGTTGTACTGAATGAAATGAAGGGTGCCTTCTCTTCTGTAGATGAAGTCATCATCTCTGAATTCGGACGTATGCTGTTCCCTGATAACTGCTATCGTTTTGTATCCGGTGGTGATCCTGTGCATATCCCCAAACTGTCCTATGAACAGTTCCTTGAGACACATGGACATTTCTACCATCCGTCCAACGCCCGTGTATTCCTCGATGGTGATCTGAACATTGATGAAGCTCTTGCTTTCATCAATGATGAATACTTCTCTCATTATGAAAAGGAAGAAATGGATTTCACCATCCCGATGCAGGAAATCAAGCCAGCAGTGCACAATCGCATTGTCTATGAAACTGCACCCGGTGAAGGTACGGAAGATCTGACTCAGATTACTCTGGGCAAGATCGTTTCCGACTTCAATGATCTGGAAAAGAATATCGCCTGGGCAATCCTTTCCGATATCCTTGTAGAAAGCAACGAAGCACCGCTGAAGAAGAATATCATTTCCCGTGGTCTTGGTCAGGATGTTGAACTCGATCTGATCGACGGCATCCAGCAGCCCTGGGCCGTACTGAATGTGCGTAACACCAACGAAGAGCATTACGATGAAATCAGACAGGTTCTCCGTCTGACAGCGGAACAGCTAGTCAATGAAGGTCTGGATCATAAGAACATCATTGCTGCTTTGAACCAGATGGAATTCCGTTATCGTGAAAAGCATGAACCTGCAGGTCTGATGTATGCACAGTCATCCATGAATGCATGGCTGTATGAAGGCGAACCCGAAAAGTACCTGCAGATCGGTGATCTGTTCGATAACCTGCGCAGAAAAGCTGTAGAAGGTTTCTTCGAAGACCTTCTGGCAGACTTCCTGCTGGATGAAGAACATCTTTCCACACTGATTTCCGTTCCTTCCGAAACTCTTGGCGAAGAACGTTCAGCAAGAGAAGCAGAAGAACTCCGCAATGCAAAGACATCCTGGGGCGAAACAATCCACGACTACATTGAGAAGAATCGTGTGCTGGATGACTGGCAGGCAACACCTGATACAGCTGAACAGATTGAAACACTTCCTAAACTTTCCCTCAGTGATGTGGAAATCAAGCCTGAGCTGATTGCAGTGGAAGAACGTTCCGTCATGGGTGTTCCTGTTATGATTCACCCGGTTGAACAGAGCAGTATTGTATACATGATCTATTACTTCTCCTTAGGCGGTGTCACACGTGAACACCTGCCTGAACTCGGTCTGTATGTAACACTTCTCTCCAACCTCAGAACAAAGAACAAATCTCTGCAGGAACTGCAGAAGGCCATCAGAATGAACTTCGGTGCCTTCGGTTTCTGGATTGATGCATATTCCCCTAAGGGTGAAAGCGATACCTGCATTCCTGTTATCGGTGTCTCCTGCTCCACATTAAAGAAGAATGTTCACAAGGTGGTTCCGCTGATTCTGGAAATAATGCAGGAAACAGTATTCGAACCCGAAACAATTCTGCCTCTGCTCAAGCAGAGTGCTGAAAGCAACAGACAGAGCATGATCAACAGCGGTCATGCCATTGCCATGCGCAGAGCTACGGCGCATTACAGCTCTGAAGGTGCTTTCCGTGAATATGTCGGCGGCTATACATCCTTTGCCTTCGAAAAGGATCTTGAAGAACATTATGATGAAAAAATCACTGACTTCATCAATAACTGTGAACTCTTCTCTGAAGTACTGTTCTCCAGAGACAGAATGACAGCCTCCATTTCCGGTGAAGAAAATCTGCCCTATGTTGAGCAGATGATTGACGGTGTAAACAAGATCGAAGGAATGCGCGCACGTGTGCACTATCCTTTGTTAACAGAAAAGAAGGAAGCAATCATCATCCCTGCCGCAATTGCATATACAGCAGCAGCTTCCAACCTCAAGGCGTTCGGTCATAAATACAATTCCCGTCTGCAGGTACTCTCTCACATCCTCTCCTATGACTATCTCTGGACTGAAGTTCGTGTAAAGGGTGGCGCCTACGGAACCGGATACAATGTTTCCCCGAACGGAAACATCGGTGCTTATTCTTACCGTGATCCGGATCCTGTGAATTCCTTCAGAGCATATTCTGAAGGTGCCGCATATCTGCAGGAAGCCGGAGATCATATTGATCTTGAACAGATGATCATTGGTGCAATCGCTGCCGGCGATCCGCTGCTCTCTCCTGCCGCAAAGATCAGAGTCAGCGATGTCAGAAAGTTCAGAGAAGTCTCATATGAAAATATGTGCAAGGCTCGTGAGAACACAATGACCATGACCAAGGATGATATGAAGGAACTTGCAGTCATTCTTGGTGAAGCAATGGCAGACAGCACGCAGTGTGTTGTTGCTTCTGCAGATACAGTGGAAAAGCTGAAGGAAGAAGGTTTCAAAGTTCTTTCCCTGTTTGAAAACTGATCCTCAATTACAGAGCTGTACAGATATATGGCTCTGTTTTTTCTGCAGTCAAAGCTCTTTTACGGCTGAACATGAGCGGTTATACTGAAATTATAAAAAGGAGTGATCCCTATGTACAAAATCATTGCATGTGACCTTGATGAAACTCTCATCGGCAAAGGCAGAGCAGTATCCGAAGAAAACGTTGAAGCGATTCGCCGTGCTAAAGAATTAGGTGTGCGCTTTGTTCCGGCAACAGGAAGAGGATTCCTGACAGTAGAAGGCACCCTGAAGGAACTTGGTTTATATGATCAGGAAGATCAGTATGTAATCTCATATAACGGCGGTGTCATTACGGAAAACAAAGGCAACCGCAAACTCAGTTTCAACGGCATGACTTACGATATGATGCATATGCTGTTTGAACGAGGAAAGAAGTACGACGTTGTCATTCGTCTATACACAACAGAAATGGTCTATGCCTATAACATGACTGAAAACGAACGCGCATTCGGCGGTGCTCGTGCTACTGTCAAGGAATTTACGGGAGATATGGACTTCCTCAAAGACAAGGAACTGGTCAAGGTTGTATACGCAAAGCCTGACTACGATTATCTGCATGAAGTCGCTGCAGATATGAGTGATATCGCTGATCTGCTTGATATCTCATATTCAAGCGGACGTTATCTTGAGCTTAATCCTAAAGGAGTAAACAAGGGTTATGGTCTGCGTAAGCTTGCGGATATGCTTGGTGTAGCAATCGAAGATACCATTGCAATTGGTGATAATTACAATGATCTTCCCATGATCAAAGCTGCCGGTCTTGGTGTCGGTGTTGCCAACACTGTCGAAGCAATGAAAGCAGAATGCGATGTCATTACTGACGCTGACTACCTGCACAATGCAGTTGCGGAAGTCATCAGGAAATACATTCTGTCAGAATAAGAATTCATATCAGAAAACACAACAATGCTGCAGAATACATTGAAACTGTACCTGCAGCATTGTTTTTCTATTTAATTGTGCATCTTACGATAATACAGATAAGAATATACACAAGGTGCCAGAATCATAACCAGAACAGCAACTGTGAATACATGGAAGTTCAGTCCGGTGAACGAACTCACCAGAATAACAACACCACCGATGGCCCAGATCCACCCTGCCATTCTATGTGTCTTGTTCCAGTTGTCTTCATCCGCCAATGTCCAAGGAATCTTGATGCCCATCGTGTAGCTTTGTGTCATCTTAGGCAGATAGTTTCCGATCACCACAAACATAATACCCATAAACAGGCAGGCGTATCTGGAAACATCAATCTGCTTGCCTAAAGCATGTGCCAGTGTAGATCCTGAAGTGAATACACTAATCATCGGAAGCAGCCAGTAAATCAGTTCGCGTGTTTTGCGGCTCATGTTGTCATATTTTGGATCCATCTTCAGGATAAGCGGAACGAGAAGACTCGCCAGGAACAGAATACCCGGCAGCAGTACAACTCCCACAAATTTGGATGAGTATCCATCCGGTTCTCCTGCAGCATTCCAATGTGTAATTACCTGGTCCGGCAGTTTAGGTAGCATAATCAGTCCGATAATCACAGGAATCAGGCAGATCAGTGCACCAATCAAATATGTTTTTTTATTATCTTTCATAGTTATTCTTTGTTTCCTTTCAATTCATTAATCCATAACAGGACTTCTTCCAGGACTGAAGCATTCAGACTGTAGTAGATGAAATTCTTCTGTCTACTTTCATGTACCAGCTCGGCTTTTTTCAGCTGTGACAGATGGTGGGAAACTGTAGCTCCCGTCATCTCAAAGTTTGAGGCAATTTCACCTGCTGTAAGACTCTTTTCTCTAAGCAGATTCAGAATTGCTCTACGTGTAGGATCAGACAATGCTTTCATCGTTTCGTTAAAACTCATTCGTAAATCCACCTCCTTATTTAGATTTTTATCTAATTAGATGATATCCTAAATTGCAGTGCGTTTCAATATCTATTTAGATATTTTTCTAAACAACATAAAAATCCGGTATTACCGGATTCCATTCTTCTATTCGCTTAAAAGAAGGAGTTCTTACTCACCGAACTCCTTCCTGAACAATTACAGATTAGAGAATGCTTTCGCCGTTGCTTGTGCAGACTTCCTTGAACCACTGGTAGGACTTCTTGAGAGCTCTGTCCAGAGTACCGGAACCATCGTTGAAACGATCTACATATACGAAACCGTATCTCTTTCTCATTTCACCTGTACCTGCGGATACAACGTCAATCGGACCCCAGTACAGATAGCCGATGCAGTCTACGCCATCTTCATCAATAGCAGCGTGAACGTTCTTCAGATGTTCTTCAACGTAATGAACACGGAAGTCATCTTCAATTGTTCCTTCTTCGTTCAGATTTTCATCGAGACCTACGCCGTTTTCAACGATGAACAGCGGCAGATGATATCTGTCATACAGAACGTTCAGAGTATATCTTAAACCTTCAGGGTCAACCGGCCAGCCCCAAGGCTGAGGTGCCTTATCCTTCAGGAAAGGATTATCCTTCATTGTCAGACCGCCTGTATCAACCTTCAGGTTAGTATTCTTGTCATATGTTGTAGAACGATAGTAGCTGAAGGACAGCAGATCAACCGTATTTTCCTTGATGAGCTTCATTTCTTCATCAGTCCAGGAAACAGTAACATTATCTTCTTTCCAGATCTTCTTCAGATATGTAGGAATGATACCAAGGCAGAACGGGTCAGCCATGTAGAACAGATTTCTTCTCTGTGTTTCCAGCGCACCCAGAACATTTTCAGGATCGCAGTCATAAGGATATGTAGCTGTAGAAGAAGCTGTCATCATGCAACCGATCTGAGCATTGGGATCCAGTTCATGGCAAGCCTTTACTGTGAGAGCATTCGCAACAGTAATGTTATGGTAAGCATCCCACTTATCCTGTTCTGTTGTAGAACCGATCGGATCAGAAGGATCCTTAGGATTATCGATAGTCATAACACCACCAGCTACCAGAGGCATACGGAACAGGTTGTTTACTTCATTGAATGTGAGATAAACCTTTACCTTGCCCTTATATCTCTTGAATACTGTGTTTACATAGTTCATCCAGAAGTCGATCATCTTAGGGTTGGACCATCCGCCATATTCTGTAATCAGATGCAGCGGTGTTTCATAATGAGACAGAGTAATGCAGGGAGCCATGCCGAGTTCATTCATTGTATCGAGCATTTCATCATAGAACTTCAGACCAGCTTCGTTAGGTTCTGTTTCATCGCCGTTAGGGAAAATTCTGCCCCATGCAAAGGAAGTGCGGAAGCAGTTGTAGCCCATACCAGCCATCAGCTTATAGTCTTCCTTATAACGATGATAGCCATCTACTGCTTCATGAGACAGGTAAGCTTTTGTCGGATCGAGGCACATTTCATACTTCTTTGTTTCAGCATTCCATTTAATACCAGGATTCTTGGACATAATGCCAACAACAACATCTGTTACATTAGGCTGCTTGCCATCTTCAAGCCAAGCGCCTTCGTACTGGTTAGCAGCGATCGCGCCACCCCAGAGAAAACCTTTAGGGAAACTCATTGTAATAATCCTCCATTTGTTTCTTCTGAAATAATCATAGCAGAATTCATCACTTTTTGATGAATGTTAACAAAACAAAAACAAAACGATGCCCACATCATTGCGGGCATCGTCAGGCTATTTACAGTAATTAGTGCTGTGCAGAAGCCATGCTCATCAGAGCACCGTTTGTCTGGCGGAAACGCATCAGGTTTACTTCTGTCTTCTCACTCTTATAAACTCTTCTCTTTTCTTCGAGGCTAGCTAACAGAGTATTTCCCTTCTCGTTTACACGGCTGTAAATATTCTTGACGTTCATCATGTCACTGTCCTCCTTACATCTATAATAGTACAGATGTAAAGCTGAAATGGAAGTTGAATGTTCGAAAAGATTCATGAATGTTTTTTCGCATAAAATAGCCGTTTTTGGAAATTTATGTAAATTGTTTCATTTTCTCATTCGTTTATTTTCTGATGTGTTTTTACATTTCCACTGCGATGTTGTTTCACAAAACATACGAAAATGCGTTGTTTTCATGTTTTCGATACGCAAACAATACTAATTTGATCTGTTTTCGGTACAAAAACAATCACTTTGTAACACTAGTCACAATCATGCTGCCAAACGTCTTCGTTTGAAGCTGAGCCAGGTTTTCATTATTTTCCATATGATCTTTTATTCACAAGCAACCAGTCTCTATTTACCCCATGGATAACTGAATTCTTTTCCATTGCAATCCCTAATTTGACGGCTCAGCTTAGTTTTTGAAACTTTGTTTCGAGAACAAATCATTTCGGAATGAAAATCTTTCAAACTTTTTTCATCACAAAAACCATAACAAAGTATCGTGCAGAGAAAAAGAAAAGCCCTTTTCAGGCTCTTCTTACAGATCAGTATGTGAACTTCAGAATACGTATCTCAGCTCTGCCGAGATTTACACGGTCACCTTCCTGGAGTCTTGCACGACCCAGAGGAGGGAGCTTTGTGCCGTTGAGGTATGTACCGTTATGTTCGGATACATCTTCAATATAGAAGGCCTTGCCTTCCTGAACAAATCTTGCGTGTCTGCGGGAAACAGCAGGTTCGGAAATTGTCAGATTGCAGCTTACTGCTTCTCTGCCAATCATGCAAGGGAATACATCAACTGTATGTTCAGTTACTTCACCGGCAACCTTTACAGCCACCTTGATTCCTGTCGGATCACCAGCAGGTAATGTACGAGCAGGTTCGGGTTCGTTTACAAACAGAGGCGGCAGAGCTGAAGACTCTTCTTCAAATTCGGGAAGAGGCTGAACTGCAGTTTCTTCAGATACAGGAGCGGGTACAGGCACAGATACGGAAACAGGTGCCGGAACCGGTTCAGACACTGGCATTGCTGCAGGAGCAGGTTTCTGAACAGGTGCGGGTTCCTCATAGTAATCGTCCTCGTCGTCATCTTCATCTTCTTCAACGATTACAGGCTTCTTCTTACCCTTACTGGAAACCTTCTTGATTTTTGCATTCTTAGGCGGGATTTCATCGCCATTTTCATCGATGTAATATGTATTCTTCTTCACTGCCAGAATAATGACTGCCAGGAACAGAACTGCACAGATACCAATCAGTGCATAGATAATAAGCTTATCAATCTCAGGATCGTCAAACACAATAGTATTCCCCTTTCAATTACGCATATTCTACAACGAATTTCACAACTATGCCAATCTTATGTAGTTTCAGGCTTTACTGCCTGTTTATTCACTAAAGAATTCGTTCATCACTCAAAGCTTCCTGCTTGATACGTCCAAACACAAGAGCATACAGAACTACCACAACAGCAGTGAAAATCATCATTGAAGCATTTGTTCCGGCCAGAATTGCGCCATCATAGATCGCATGCAGGATAGAAGCATGAATCAAAGCTCTCTTCAGATTCACACTGCTGTCAGACGCATCATTTCTGATTGCACATACTTTTGCTCTTCCGTAATAGATCCCCATCAGCACACCAAATGCGGTATGCGCAGGAATGGAAAGCAGGCCTCTTCCGATTGCCACACCGATTCCGGTCTTCATCACATAGAGCAGATTCTCAAATGCCGCAAAGCCAAGCGAGACAAATACAGCATACACAATACCGTCAAAGCGATAATCAAACGCACTGTTTTTCCATGTGATTGTTTTCAACATCAGCATCTTCGAACTTTCCTCGATGATACCGACACATACTGCAAGCATAATCGGATAGAAATTGTTGCTGTTAAATATCAAAGCCGTGAACTTTGATATCTCATCTGCCGCAAGTTCAGCGACTAAGGATATCTGCGTTGCAATGACACCGCCAAGGATCAGCTTCAGAAGCAGAACAATCGGTTCTTTTTCCACACGATCCAGACGATAAACATAGATCATCAAATAAATAGCCGGCAGTAACGCGGCAGCTGTCAGCAGATACATCCTGCTCGTATTCAGAGTCAGAGACATTACTCATCTTCCTCTTCACGATGATTTACAAGATCATAGATCTTATTCTTGGAAACACCTGTTCTGGTAGCAGCTTCCTTGATTGCACGGCTGGCAGACAGACCGTTCTCACGCAGTTCATCGACCATCTTGAGAATATCCTCATCTGTTAAGGAAGCAGAAGGATCTTCATGACAGCCATCAATTACCACAACCATTTCTCCCCTTAATCCGGGAAGTTCAGGAATGATTTCACTGATGGTTCCTCTGATGAATTCTTCGTGCAGTTTTGTCAGTTCTCTGGCAATACAGCACTTGCGATCACCGAGAACCTGTAAACAGTTATTCATCATCTTTTCAATGCGATGAGGCGCTTCATAGAACACCATAGTCATCGGATACTGTTTGTATTCCTGCAGTTTCTTTATGCACTCATTTGTTGCGGAAGGAAGGAAACCGATAAACAGGAACGGCTGTGCTACAAGACCGGAAGCTACAAGGCCATTAAGCATGGCATTGCATCCGGAGAGCGGAACAACATTGAATCCTGCTTCGGAAGCATCCATTACCACACGCTGTCCGGGATCACTGATCAGCGGATAACCTGCATCGGAAATCAGTGCAATGTTATTGCCCTGAGAGAGCAGGTTTACAATACCGGCACTGCTGCTTTCTTCATTGAAATTCTGATAAGCAATCAGACGCTTTGAAATACCAAAATGCTTCAGCAGCTGTCCGCTGTTGCGAGTATCCTCACAGGCGATAACATCTACAGAGTTCAGCACTTCCAATGCTCTTGGTGTCATCTCATTGAGATTGCCAATCGGCGTCGGCACCAGATACAGAGTCGGATTACTGTTTTCAAACGATTTCTGTCTGATCACTGTTCTGTCTCTTCTTTCTTTTTACGTCCGAAAGTACGAACTGTTACATTCTTCGCTTCCGGCTTCTTTGCAGGTTCCTTATGACGAGGTCCATTGCCGGCAGAAGCATTCTGCGGCTTTGCGTTATTGTTGTTCTGTGCATTCTTAGCACGAGATCCGAATGTTCTCTTTTCTACATTCTTTGCAGGTGCTGCCTCTGCAGGCTTTTCATTTGTCTTCTTATGACCGAAGCTGCGGACTTCTGCCTTGCGAGGCTTCTTGCTGTCCTGCTTCTTATCTTCATGTCTTTCCTCAGCAGACAGTTCCATCCTTACCTGAGGAGCAGTACGTTCCGGACGGTTATTGTGTACTGTCTTCTTGCGGATCGGCTGACCGTTTTCATCCACAGCCTTCTTCTGCATGACAACACCCTTACGAGGAATTGCCTTCTCACGCAGTTCCTGCAGGGAAATGAAGATAGCAGACTCATAGTTTTCAAGCTTTGCTTCTTCATTCATGACATTCATGCTGGTGATACGATAAACAGTTCCTTCGTATTCCACCTGAGAACCCATCTTCGGAAGACCTTCTGTCATGGACTTGTAATCTTCATCTTCATACTTCAGGCAGCACTTCAGCTTGCCGCACATACCGGAAAGCTTATCAATATTCAGAGCCAGCAGCTGGTTCTTTGCCATATTAATGGAGATGACATCAAAGTGGTTCTTGAATCTTCTGCAGCAGCATTCCATACCGCACATACCAATACCGCCAACCATCTTTGCCTTATCTCTTTCGCCGATCTGACGCAGTTCGATGCGGCAATGCAGACGGGAACCGAGCTTCTTCAGCAGTTCGCGGAAGTCAACACGCTGATCTGCCAGATAAACAAACAGAACCTTGGAACGATCCAGTGTATACTGTGCACTCAGCAGATTCATATTCAACTGAAGCGCTTCAATTTCTTCAGTGCAGATTGCATATGCCTTCTTTTCTTCTTCCAGATTTGTCTGATAGTTGTAGTGATCATTTTCAGTTGCCATACGTACAACAGGCTTCTGCGGCATATGCAGACCGTACTTTTCGATATTCAGAGCATCTGTTTCAACCTGTCCCATTTCAAGGCCTTGTGCAGTTTCAACAACTACCCAGTCACCCTTTTCATAATCACCATCAAAGGCACCGAATGAATACGGTTTGCCTGCTCCGCGGAAGCGAATAGCAACCGCCCATGTATATTTCACCTCTTCTGTTTCAACAACAGGAGTTTCCACTGTACTTTCTTCATAAGCTGTGGTCATGATTAAATTCCTCCAGTCTCCAGAAAGCCTGACACATCAGAAGATTCAGATCGTTGAAACGATTGCAGCGATCTTTTTCTTCTGCAATGATCATAATCAGCTTTCCGTATTCTATATCACTGCCTTTTGCATGCATGACCGCATCATAATACCATGAAGGACCACCTGCGTCATGACGAATGACGTCATGTGCATACGTTAAGAGCAGATCAAAAAACGCAGGTATTAACAAGAGATTTGATGCTTTTGCCTTAGATGTATCAGAATCCTTGGCACGATATGAAACCTCAAAGTCGATCAGCAGATCGCCTCTTTCCATACCTTCCTGATTCAGATACTGCTTGAGCATCATTACAGCATTCGAAAACTCTTTGCTTGGTGTTCTGATACCATCCTCACCAGGATACAGACGATCCATATCATCCTTTGTTCTGGCAATCTGAGCCAGGAAATATGCATCATCATCCGGAACTCCGGCATCCTTTGCCATCTGCAGATATGCATCGGCTGACATCGGCACAAACGGCAGCATAATACATCTGGACTGAATTGTGGGCAGAATACGTTCAACATTGTCTGTTGTCAGAATCGCTGTCACACCAGGTCCGGGTTCTTCCAGAAACTTAAGCATACTGTTCTGTGCAGACACAGTAGCGTTTTCCGCATTGCGGATAATGTAAACACGCTGACCGTTCTTCTCAAGTGCAGTCTGTGAGAACTTGCTCTGTACACTGTCAATCATTTCCTTGGAAATAGACTGTGTACGTCCATCCAGTACAATCAGATCCGCATAAAGACCCTCTCTCACACGTCGGCATGTATTGCATTCTTCACAAGCCAGACCATCCGTCTCTTCACAGAGAATCGACTGTGCCAGCAGAAGAGCAGCTTCATACTTCGGTGTTCCGTAAGGGCCGGTAAACAGATATGCACTGGAGATACGTTGATCTCTGCAGGCACGATTCAGCGCACGATAAACAATCGGCTGCTCCTTTTCAAGCAGTTCCTTAATCATCCAGCAGCGCCTTTACTGCCTGATAGGCATCTTCTGTAACTGCATCAACATCACGGGAAGCATCAATCACAGTCATGCGATCTGCATATCTGCGAATTACTTCCTGATATCCTGCATGAACTCTTTCATGGAAAGCAACGCTTTCCTGATCGAGACGATCCAGATAGTCACGTCCCCTCTGAATTCTTGCAAGACCTGTTTCAGCATCAATATTCAGAAAAATCGTACGATCAGGCATATGTCCTTCAATCGCAAACTGATTGATGGAGTATACCTCTTCAATACCGATCTCTCTTCCGCATCCCTGATAAGCCAGGGAACTGTCGATAAAACGGTCGCAGATAACTGTTGTACCTTCTGCCAGTACAGGCAGAACTTTCTCAACAAGATGCTGGCGGCGGGAAGCTGCATAAAGCAGTGCTTCTGTACGCGCATCCATTGCTGTATTCTCCGGGTCAAGGATCACCTTTCTGATCTGTTCTGCAATATCCGATCCGCCCGGTTCTCTTGAATAAGTTACTTTGTATCCATCCGCCAGAAGACGCTCGATTACCTTTTTACTTACGGTAGTCTTGCCGCTTCCATCCGGTCCTTCAAATGTGATAAATAACGCTTTTTTCATATGCGCCTATTATAGCACGACCGCAATACCCATGCTTACATTCACATTCCTTGCAAAGACAGTGAAAAGAAGGACAACGCTCAGTGCATTGTCCATCCTTTTGCCAGTTTATTTTTCAGTTGATGCTTCTTCAGCACGCCAAATCCAAGAGGATAACCATCTACACATACAAGAACATATCCATCCAGATCGGATTCATCAATGCGGATTGTTTCACCCTTAAGATATTTTGTCACACGAATATCATCCGCCTTCAGATTCACAGCATTCTTCGTATCATTCATACTTAATGCCATTGCCAGTGCCTGACCGGGTTCGAAGCGTTTATTCTTCAACTCCCCTAAAGCCAGACCTGAGCGCAGAATACGAAGCCCTTTGGTATTGCCGATTTTAGGAGCCAAATACATTTTCCCTCCGATTTCCTGCAGATTTCCCTTTGTGAAATCCACTTTGAAATCCTTGAAGAAACTGCTCATTGTCTCCGGAATACGATTTCTGCATTGATCAGCTTTACTGCCGGTCTCTGCTTTACCTTTCCTCAGCAAAGCACAGAAATGTCCTTCACCTTTGAGCTTATGCGGATACAGACGCACACAATGATGTGTACGTTCTGTAATTCCATACGCAAAGCCTTCATAGCGATTTTCAAACGGCACAACTTCAAGATCCGGGAATTCATCCATTACAGCTTCAATTACATACTCATCTTCTACAGGTGAGAATGTACATGTGGAATACAGAAGATATCCACCTTCCTTCAGCATATTCACTGCTGCTGTCAGAATGGATTTCTGAATCGGTGCATAGTAATCATTGCCACGTTCTACCCATGATTTGATCAGATCAGGTTCTTTACGGAACATACCTTCACCAGAGCAGGGTGCATCTACCAGAATACTGTCAAAATATCCCTGGAAATACTGCTCCAGTTTAGCTGTATCTTCACTGCATACATAGATATTCTCACTGCCGTTACGTTCAAGATTCTTTAACAGTGCGTTACATCTGGAGACACTGATGTCATTGCTGAAAAGCACTCCTGTATGCATCAGCTTATTCGCAAGCTTCGTACTTTTACCGCCGGGTGCCGCACATGTATCCATCACACGATCATGCTTCTTTACCGGCAGTAGCTCTGCAGGGGTCATTGCAGATGGATCCTGAAGGTAATACAGCCCTGCATAATAGTAAGGATGCTTCCCCGGATGATCCTCTTCTTCATAGTAAAAACCATCACTGATCCACGGAATCGGTTCCAGATGAAATGGTGAGATCTTCAGGAACTCCTCAACAGAGATTTTGTTTGTATTTACACGCAGACCATACGATCTTTGTTCATTGAAACTGTTCAGATATGCATCGTACTCGTCACCAAGCAAACGCTTCATCTGATCCAGATATTCTTCAGGCAGATTTACACTCATGCAGTGATTATAGCATTCCCCATGCCGTTTCCGCATAAACTGTTCATCTGTCTCATCATAACAATGTTCAGAAATATTCATTTGTCAAAGAGCGGAGTGAATGTACATGTATGCTGTTCTTTACAGAATCCTGCTTTTCTGCACTGACTTCATACATGTCATCTGCTCTACATATTCACGCTCTTCCCTCAAATTCCCCGCACATTTTCAATGTTTCAAACAAAAAGCTCTCCCTTCGCCGTTTCCGGTTTCAGGAGAACCTGATCAGATAATTTCAGAGAGTTCTTCAACACTTCTCTTAGGAACATAGTAGTCGATCTGATCGTCTACGTAGTAGCTGACATTGCCGCTTTCCGGTACATCTACAATTGTGCTGCGATGTTTCGGATAACCCATGGCAATAATCATACGCACTGTACGATCTTCACTGACACTCATGATTTCATTTGCGGCCTGTACATTGAAATTCAGCATCATGCAGGAACCAACACCTTCATCCCATGCAGTTTCGCAGATTACCTCAGCCGCAATACCGCAATCGATATCCTGGATCGGTGTATTGCCTGCAGGTTTGGTAATTGCAATATACAGCATTGCTTTTTCATCTTCCTTAGGTTCACCGATTTCCCTGGGAAGAGAAGCAGCGAAGTGAACGATATTGCCTACTTCTCTGCGCTTTTCTTCTGACTTTACAACAATATAGCGAAGTACCTGTCTGTTGTTTCCGCAATGGGCGGTACGTACATTTTTCAGAACACGTGCTATCACCTCATCCGGTACTTCCTTCTGTTCAAACTTTCGGATTGTACGTCCTGTTTCTAAAATTTCATCCAGCTTCATAATCAGTTTGCATAATCTCCACCGGCAACGCCGTAGTATTCTTCGAAAGACATATCAGGATCGGAACTGTAAATACTAGTTGCTTCATTAACACCTACATAACGATAATGCCAGGGTTCGTATGCATAACCTGTAATGTAGTCCTTACCCACAGGATAACGCATGATGAAGCCGTACTTATATGCATTGTTATACAGCCACTGGCCTTCCACAGTATTGAAGAAGCTCTGTGACAGATCATTGCCGGATGCAGTGGAAGAACCGATGTCGGCAGCCAGACCTGTCTGATGATCAGAGTATCCGGGACGGGAACTGATTGTATCTGCTGTTGCAGCACCATACTGATTTGCATATCCATTCCAGAGCTGTGCCTGATATGCAGCAGAACGATATGCAGACAGCAATGTCATATACACACCATCCTTCTGTGCATCAATAAACATATTTTCCAGAGCAACTGCAGCATCCCAGCGCATAGGCTTGCCCAGATTGTTTCCATTTACTACAGGATAAGCGAGGTCATAAGGTTCATATCCATCCGGGAGAGGATGCTTTTTATTAGCACACACAAGATAGCTTCCCGTGTCATAGAAACAGTCCGCTTCACCGGGAATACGTTCAGCACTCGGAGTATAAGTCTGCGGTTGAGGTTCAGGCTCAGGAGTATAGGCCTCTTCTTCCTGATTCTCAGCAGATTCAGTTTCTTCCTCCTCTTCTGACTTTTCCTCTTCTTCCTTCTTTTCTTCTGTTTCCTTTTCTTCCTCTTCTTTTTCAGAAGACTTCTCTACTTCAGAATCCACTGTATTCTTCTCACTGTTTGCAGCTACTTCCGAAGAAGGCGGGGTATTGTCTTTGGATATATCTTTGATCAGCTTTACGCTAATTGCACCAATCACAGCAATCATCAGTACAATTGCAGTAATCAACAGTTTTTTCGTCATATCACTTAATCTCCGTTTCCTTAATATGTTAACACACCGTTCATTAGTATAATACTTAAGGAAGATACGAGGACCTCAACATGAAAACAATACAGTCACAGCAGGATATTGAAGATCTCATTGAAGAATACGGATTTCTTCCCTTCTTCAAAAACAACGTCAAAGGCTTCTCCATCGAAGAAAACTGCGATCCCCGCTACTTCTTCACCGAACTTGAAGGTCCATGGGAATGGAAAGGGAAGATTGCAGTGAAGGGTAATTGTGTGTACGGAAAGTTCTTTCGAGGCAAAGCCGGCTTCGTCTCCCTGAAATGGTTCCCTGATTTTGCCAACTATAAACGTGATGGATATGACTTTGATGCACGTGTAGATGAGGGCCTGACACGTTACGCTGACCAGGGAATCTACAACATGGTTGTAAAGAAAAAAGTCATCACGACTCCGGATCTGAAAAAGATGTGCGGCTACAGCGGCAAGGATGGTCTGAAGGGTTTTGATACCATCATCACCAGACTGCAGATGCAGACATATATCTGTACCAGAAATTTCATCTACCCGATGGATAAGAATGGTAACTTCTATGGATGGGGTATTGCTCAGTATTCCACACCGGAGGAACTGTTTGGTGAAGACTTCTTCCGTGAAGCATATCGTCGTGATCCGGAAGAATCCTATGAACGCATCTGTGAGCATCTGTTCACAAAGCTTCCCGACAGCAGTCAGGATCAGATCAGAAAATTAATTAGACGATAAAGAAAACGTGCGGATCAGCGGCTGAAACGATCTGCACGTTATTTTATTTATTCTCTGTATCAGTCCTTGAAGATTTCTGTACGAGCCAGTGCCTTCACCAGGAAGTAACCCATGATTACAGCAATAATCTCACCCAGAGCAACCCATGCGCCATTGATCAGAGTACCAAGAATAATCTGATCAGGCATGAACAGAACTGCAAGCTCTGCACCTACAAAGAAGAAGTTCCATACGACCGGCATTGCCATCGCAGCAATCGGGAAACCGCCAACCTTATGTTCTCTCAGCTTCCATGTCAGAATCGCTGCCATTAATGTAGCGAAAGTACCGATGAGAGCATCAATATAGCCTGTAGGATTCAGACCCATCATTGCTCCAAGCAGATTAGCCAGGAAGCATCCCAGCGTAACACCCCAGATAGAAGGCTGATAAACCAGCGGAAGCATTGTGAGAGCTTCAGAAATTCTCACCTGCAGACTTCCATAGGAAATCGGTGCAAGAACCAGTGATACAACTGTATATACAGCTGCGATCATGGCGATCTTTGTAAATGTTTTTGTTGTCATTCAATTTTCTCCTTATTTTAGCTTTACGTCAGGTAGCCGCTACTGACGGGAACAACGAATGCTCCGAGTTCCTATTATACTCAGACTGTTCAAAAACGAAACAGAAAAAGAAGATCCATACCAATCCGGTACAGACCTTCTTCAGAATCAATGAGATTACTTAGTATGCTTTTCGAACCAGCCAGTGATTTCGTTCAGTCTTCTCATTCTGTGCAGAGGCTTACCACCTCTGGACAGTTCATGGTTTTCACCATGGAAGATTACCAGTCTGGTTTCAACGCCTCTGGCAGCCAGAGCCTGCATCATCTGCATGCCTTCAGGCAGCGGGCATCTGTAGTCTTCATCAGAGTGGATGAAGAGTGTAGGTGTCTTAACGTTTTCTGCATACTTCAGAGGAGAACGATCCCACAGGTGAGCTGTGTTTTCTTCACCGAACAGGCCATTGCCGCCGCACTGGTCAGGTCCGAAGTATTCACCGATATCAGAGATAAAGGAGAAGGATACCCAGTTAGCGATGGAACGCTGAGAAGCTGTGCAGCAGAAACGATCTGTATGACCGATGATCCAGTTAGTCATAAAACCACCATAGGAACCACCTGTTTCGCAGACCTTAGTTGTATCAATGTTCGGATATGCCTTGAGAACTGCATCAGTGAAGTCCATCAGAGCATCGAAATCTACTGTACCGTACTTGCCGCGGATATCAGCGAAGTCATCACCTCTGCCATCGGAACCTCTCATGTTAGTGAAGAATACAACATAGCCGAGGTTAGCCCATGCCTGCATTTCGTGGAAGAAGATTTCACCGTAAACAGTGCGAGGTCCGCCATGAACATCCAGGACTGCAGGATACTTCTTTTCAGGATCGAAGTTTTCAGGCAGCAGTACCCAGCCGTGCAGTTCATCACCTGCAGATGTGTAGTCAACACGATTAGGCAGAGCAACATATGTATCTTCAACGAATTCATCATTCAGATGAGTAACTACATGAGCATCTGTACCATCCATGTTCATTACATATACTTCTGCAGGATGTGCAGCTGTAACTCTTACACAGTAGATCTTCTTACCGTCTGTATCGAAGAAAGCGAGCTTGCCGGGTTCTTCGAATACAACAGTCTTATTCATATCCTTATCGTATGCAAACAGAGCAGTATGATCTTCAACAGTAGCCAGTGTATACCATACATTGTTCTTTACCATATCGTTCTTGCCGCCGCCGAGCATAACATCGGAACCTGTTGTATCGTGCAGCTGTACTTCAGGCTTGAATAAAGGCTTGATCTGACCATCTTCAACAACAGATACACAAGGTGTCTGGTTGATGCCATAGTCCTTCATATCGCTGGACTGTACATATACCTTGCCATCCAGAACGAACACACCACGGATACCGAGATCCTTCTTAGGATAGATTTCAGTAACTTCCTTAGTGCACAGATCATAGGAATACAGACCGCTGAATCTGTCGTTATTGATTGTGTGTTCGGAACCTGTGAAGTAAACAGTATTGCCTTCAACAGTGAAGCCACCCATATCAAATGCAGGAGCTGTAACTCTTGTCATTTCCAGAGGATTTGTCTTGATATCGAACAGAGCTGTTCTCTTGCCGTTTGTGAAGCCTCTGCCGTTGAACCAGTAAGGAATTTCATCAACTACTTCGTAGTCAGCATCCTTCTTCTTATCTTCAGCCTTCTGCTTACGTGTATCTGCATCATCCTTATATGCATCGGGATCATTCATATCGATGGATACAGAAGCTACGTAATGATCTTCGCCAACCTTCTTCATGGAACCCAGAGCGATCGGGAGCTGCAGCCAGGGCATAGCTTCACCGCCGTTGATGTTCATCTTGAAGAGTTCTGTCAGACCCTTATCATCTGTAGTTCTTCTCAGTACCAGTGTGGATTCATCATCCCACAGTACGATGTTTGCATTCAGAGTAGCTGTCAGCTGAGTAGCCTTTTCATCTCTGATTACCCAAACATCTCTCTTGTAGCCATTCTTTTCTGTGTCAGCGTAAGCAACCTGGAATGCTGCTGTGCCGCCTTCCGGAGATACCTGAATGTTTTCCGGGAAACGGTATTTCAGAATATCTTCGAGTACAACTTTTTTCATTTCTTTTCCCTCGCTTTCATTTCTTTGACCAGGAAGGTCATGCCCATCGTCTTCGCATCTGCGATTTTTCCCGTATAGATCGCATCAGTCAGTTCCTCCAATGACATTCTGGATACATTGATTTTTTCATCCGCATCCAGATGCTGTCCCAAGTACTGACCTTTCTTAGCGTAATACAGATCAATAATCTCTGTATCATATGCAGGCGTCGGGTACATCTTTCCCAGGTAAATCCAATCTGTGCCTTCATAGCCGGTTTCTTCTGCAATTTCTCTCTTTGCAGTTACCAGGGGATCTTCTCCCTTTTCCTTCTTTCCGGCAGGAAACTCAACTGTCTGCACTTCCTGAGCATATCGCCATTGTGTAACGACAAAGAACTTACCGTCTTCATCCTCAAGGGCAATTCCGACACCTCCCGGATGCTGTACAACCTCACGTGAAGTCAGTTGTCCATCAGCTGTTTCCGCCTGATCTTTGTGCACCTTGATGATTGCACCATCGTATACAGTTTGCCTGGAAAGCGTCTTTTCTCTCATGTCAGACATATGCATCGTCTCCTTCCGATTATAATACACCACGACATAGTAAATCGTTTATAATCTGCTCAGACAGGAGGACTTAATAATAAACTTTTATGAATAAGAAAGTATACTTCGCAGGCTCCATCCGCGGTGGTCGAGCAGATGCTTCCCTGTATCACGATATGATTGCCCACATCAACCTTACCGATCATGTTCTGACTGAACATGTAGGTGATCTCAATAAATCCGTACTTGAACAGGGACGGAATAAGGATCAGCTGATCTATGATCAGGACACAGCATGGCTACGTGAGTGCGATCTTGTCATTGCTGAATGCACATGTCCTTCTCTGGGAGTCGGCTATGAACTTGCATATGCTGAGAAATACAATAAGCCTGTATATATCTTCTATCGCCCCGATGAAGTGCAGCTTTCCGCAATGTTAACCGGAGATTCCTACTTCAGCATTCATCCTTACACATCAAAAGAAGAGATTCTCACAGCACTTTCTAAGATACTAAGTGAGTAATCCTATATAATGGGAGAGTATGAATAGAGTAAGTTTTAAGACATTGGCAGGCTTCAGCCTGCTGGATGGACTTTACTGGGCATATCTGGCAAGCTTTGCAGGTTTCATTTCAACCTACTTCCTTGACAACGGCATGAGCAGTTCCGTCCTGAGTATTGTTCTCGCAATTTATATGGGATGTTCTTTTGTAGGTGCATTCTTCTGGGGAGGCATGTGTGACAAGAAGAAGACAAACAAGAAAGTCTTTATTCCTGAATTCATCGTCGCTGTTCTGCTGGCATTAACCACATGGTTCATGGCCTCCAGAAGTCTGATGATCGCTTCAGTTCTCTATCCCATCTTCGGTTTCATGTCCGCACCATTAGGTTCCAACCTCGATGCATGGATGCTGAAGAGCTTTAATAAGGATGCCGGTATCTACGGTAAGGCTCGTGCCATTGGTTCTGCCGGTTATGCAGTCTCCGCACTGCTCGTTGGTCAGCTGATCAGCCGTCTAGGCTACATCGTAATGCCGATCGGTACGATCTCATGTGGTTTGATTGTACTGATTCTAGCAATTTCTCTCAGTGAACCTGAATATGGTGCAGGTGCTCAGCATGTTGAACCTGCCAATCCCAGCGAGCTGCTGAAGATCAAGCCGTATGTCTTCCTGCTGGTAATCCTGTTTGCGACAGGTCTTGCTTCTTCCCCGATCAACAACCTCAAGATTGTTGTTATCCAGAGTGTCGGCGGTGACGTAGGTATTCTTGGTATCGACTCATTTATCGGTGTTATGATCCAGGCACTGTTCATCTTCTCTTCCAGCAAGCTGAAGAAGATCCCTGTATACTTCCGTCTGTTCCTGATGTCTGCATTTGTTATGCTGGATATGATCCTGATTGTTACTGCAGTAAACCCGGCAATGGTCATTCTTGGCTCTGTTATGTGGAATGCTTCCTATGGCGTACTGCTTCCGACAATGAGAGAGATCACAGAACGTTCTGTCAGCGGTCCGCTCAAGAATACAGCACACAGCATGTCCGATGCGATCTACGGAAGCTTTGCAGGTATCATCTCCCTGATGTACTCCGGTACACTGATGGATAAGTTCGGTGCCCGCTCTGTTGCCGTCCTCGGTCTTGGCATCATGGTGATTCCGTTTGCGATGTCTCTTGTTTCTCTGCTGAAAAATGCCAAGGAAGAGTAACAGCTTCTCTGTATATCCACTAACAACTATTGATCCTTCTGCTAAAATAAATAGCAGGAGGATCTTTTATGTATCCGAAGCATGCCTTTCGTTTTGTCAGACATTTCAGAACAGATCGCTGGTATCGTACAAGAGTCATTGTGCCGACTTCCATGATTTTAAATGCGGCCTTTACACTCATGTATTTTTCACGTTGGCTGATTGATAACAATTCCAACTGGTTTCTGTTCCTGTCGGGCTATTATGCAGGTATGACTTCACTCCGTATCCATCTGACCCGCAGCAAGAATCGCATTGATTCCGCCAAAACAGTTGATGAAGCTAAATCAGAAAAAGAGCTTACCGTCCGAAAGACAGGTATGTATCTGCTTCTGGTAGGTGGTGCCGTCGGTCTTGTTTCCAACCAGATCCTCTACAGCAGCCACGACTTCTACTATCCGCTGTGGATGCTTCTGATTCTTTCCTTTTATTCGATCTTTGCCTTCTTCATGGCAATCTCCAATATGATTCATGACCATCTCGAAGACTGGCTGATCCGTTCAACCCGCAGTGTTTCCATGGTTGCGGCCATTACCGGTCTGTATGTACTCACTGCCTCTATCCTGATTTATACCAGACTCACCGGACAGATTATTCATACTGTACTTGATATTGAGGGAACCATCGTGTTCTTCCTGATTCTTGGTATTTCATTTAGACTGATGCTTCTGCCTGATATTGGCAATAATAAGTGGAACGTACAATGAGTTATTACAGAAGCTATCGCAAAAAACTCGAAAGTGCCAGTACCAAGGTCAAGCTGATTTATTTCGTTCTGAGAGCCTCAGTTATTGCCATTCTCATTCGTGAACTGATGACAAGGAATTTCTATAACGCCTTTCTGTGCGTGATTTCCCTTTTGCTTTTTACTGTTCCCGGCTTTATTTCTGAGCACTACAATATCGGTCTTCCGGATACACTGGAAATCATTATCTATATCTTTATCTACAGCTCTGAGATTCTTGGTGAAATCGATGATTTCTACTTGCTCTTTCCATATTGGGATACATTGCTTCATTGTGTAAACGGGTTCCTGTGCGCCGCGATCGGGTTCTCACTCGTAGATATTCTCAATCACAATTCAAAGCACATCCGCCTCAGTCCTGCCTACCTATCACTTGCAGCTTTCTGCTTTTCCATGACGGTGGGTGTATCCTGGGAATTCTTCGAATTATCTGCCGATCGCTTTCTGCTTGCAGATATGCAGAAGGATACGATTGTGGAAAGAATCTCATCCATTGAACTGAATCCTGATCGTGTAAATCGCCCGGTGATTATCAATGACATCGTTGAAACGCAGATCACTACCGCTGACGGAAGTGTCTATGTCATTGAAGGCGGTTATCTTGATGTGGGACTGTATGACACAATGAACGATCTGTTCGTTAATCTCATTGGGGCTGCTGTATTCAGTTTCTTTGGCTACTTCTATATCAAATACCGTGATATCAATCACACTTTCATCGCTGAACGTTTCATCCCCTATGTAGAGGATCCATCCGATCAGTCCGAAAAAGCTTCATAGTTTAACAAACAGGAGAACTGCTTATGTTTCTGCTCATTAAGAATGCACATTTATATGCCCCTGAAGACTGCGGCATAAACGACATCCTCGTATGCAATGAAAAGATCATTGCCGTACAGCCTGATATTGATTTCACCTGGACAATTGATGAGGACTTCAAAGTAATCGATGCACAGGGAAAGAAGATCGTACCCGGCTTTATCGACCAGCATGTTCACATCATTGGCGGCGGCGGTGAAGATGGCTTTGCCTCTCTGATTCCCGAAATTCAGATGACTGACTGTGTCCGTTATGGCGTCACATCCGTTGTTGGTCTTCTCGGTACAGACTCCAATGCCAAGAGTGTCCGTGCTCTGGTCGCAAAAGCAAAAGCCTTAAAGGAACAGGGAATCAGTGCCTGGTGCCTGACCGGTGCTTATCAGTATCCGTCTCCTACAATCACAGGATCCGTTGCGGCTGATATCGCCTTTATCGATGAAATCATCGGTGTGAAGATCGCTGTCACTGACCATCGTTCATCCAATATCAATGCAGAACAGCTTGCCTATCTTGCAACACAGGCGCGTGATGCAGCTTTGTTAGCACATAAAGCCGGTGAAGTTCATATGCATACAGGCAGAGGCAAACATGGTTACGAAGATCTGTTGAAAGTAGTGGATGACACAGATATCCCTGTATCTCAGTTCCACCCGACACATGTTGGCAACCAGATCTCAGATGCTGTGAAGTTTGCTGAACGCGGCGGTTATATCGACTTCACTTCCGGTATCGAAACATCCGCAACTGCTGCTTTGATCGCTGATACCATGAAGAAAGTAAACAAGGAGCTGATCACCCTTTCTTCCGATTCCAACGGCAGTTTCCCGAAGTGGTCTGAAGACAAGAAGATCATCGGTATGGGCATTGGCAAGATGGAAACACTGTATGACACTGTCAGAAAGCTGGTTCTTGAGCAGAATGTCAGTCTGACAGATGCGATATCTCTGATCACAGCCAACCCCGCTAAGGCATTGCTGTTCCGTGACAAAGGTCACATTGCCAAAGACATGGATGCTGACTTCGTTCTGCTTGATGACGAATTACGAATCACAGACGTCATCGCCCGCGGCAAGGTTATGGTTGAAGATGGTACAGTGATTGCAAAGAATTACTACGACTCCCTTTAATTAAGAAACACGTCCTGCAGATCAGTTGTCCGACTGAAATGCAATGACGTGTTTTATTTCTGTTTAGCTTTTCTCTAATATCTTTTTCATCATCTCAGCTGTCAATGAAGCAACTGTTTCTTCATGAGACAGCTGTTTTTCTGTATCGATCTTCCAGGAACGAACACGTTCTCTGACACCTTCAAAATCGAGTACACCATAGGCGAAGCCTTTGCATACCAGTTCTTCAGGAAGATATTCATCATACTTATCGAAGATCGGAACTTCCCCTTCATAAACAAGTTCAAGATAATCAAATTCCTTTTCTGCTTCTTCCTTCACAACACGATAGAATTCTTCTTCCGTCACATTCATTGTGAACATCATGTAATACGGTCGTGCAGAATCCAGACCTTTCAGTCCCAGACGGGAAGCACATCTAAGTTTCAGGAAACGTTCCATAGCCAGGAATGAATATGTTCCAAGCCAGGGGAACAGACACCACATTTTTCCACCCAGATGAATCAGCGGACGTTCCAGCATGCCGGAAGCTCTGGACTGCATACGTGCAGTCGCAAGACGTGCTCTGGCATGTTCCATCAGGTACGGATAGGATTTTTCTTCAACAAGAACCTGACGCATACGTTCCAGAATTCTTGTATGAATATCACCTGCAACATCTCCGAAATATGCCGGGACATTGCCCTTGACCATATGACAGTAAACCTGATGATGAAGGTGGTCTACTTCTTCAACTACCCATACATGACCAGCAATCGCAATCTTCTCACCGGCAGGCGGCGGTTTGACGATGGTCCCGAGTTCCTGTGATTCGCAATGTACGCTGTATTCAACATTTTCCTGGAATACAGCATAGAACTTAAAGGAGTTTGTTACTCTTTCACCCGCAAGACCGGCAATCAGTCCACCGTTTTCTGTCCTCTGCAGATGATCAATTTTCAGCAGGTGCCTCAGCAGAACTTTGTAGTCCTCCTTGGAGACACGATGGAAATAAGATAGAGAAAGCACACGTGATGCAAGTTCCGCCGGTGTCATTTCACCATTAGATGCAATTGTGCTCATAGTCTGATGATAAAGAAGCGAATAAGGCAGCCTGTCCATACGCGGAGGTTCTACCCAGCGTTCCTCAATGTAAAGCTGTACAAGTGCAATTCCCTGCAGAAGTTTCCAGGGAATGATTTCCGGCAGCAGAGCTCTGGATTCGGCATGCTCTTCACGCATAACAAATCTCATTTCAGGAGGGGCACCACGACGTCCTGTACGTCCCATTCTCTGCAGGAACGAAGATACGGTAAATGGAGCATCAATCTGGAACGCACGTTCCAGGCGTCCAATATCAATACCCAGTTCAAGAGTTGCGGTAGTACATGTGGTCATGCAGTTATCATCGTCTTTCATTGCATCTTCCGCAGTTACACGGAAAGATGTGGAAAGATTGCCATGATGAATCATAAAACGATCCGGCTCATGATTGTATTCACAATACTGGCGAAGGCTCTGTGTCACTGTTTCACATTCTTCACGTGAGTTCAGGAACACAAGACACTTACTGCCGCGGGTATGCTCAAAGATATATGCCAGACCAGGATCCGCAGCTACCGGTGCCTGATCTGTAGCAGTATCTTCAAACTCAATAACAGTGTCATCCGGTTTTGTGTGATTAATCTCAGGTACAACATCTTCTGTCGGCTGATCACCTGCCTGCGGATCGGAGATATAGAAATGTTCCATCGACAGACGCCACTTTTCACCCTGCGCCTTGATCTTAGGGATCAATGTGCGACGACCTGTACCTGCAGAAAGGAATCTGCCTGCAAGTTCAGGATCACCAATGGTTGCGGAAAGACCAACACGACGTGGATTTACACCTGCCAGTTTGCTTAATCGTTCAATCAGACAGAATGTCTGACCGCCGCGATCTCCTCTTAACATGGAATGCACTTCATCTATGACTACAAAACGCAGATCGCCAAAGAGATGAGGAATATCCATATGCTTATGCATTAACATCGCTTCCAGTGATTCCGGTGTAATCTGCAGAATACCGGAAGGCTTCTTCAACATCTTTCTCTTGCGGTCCTGCGATACATCACCATGCCATCTCCAGACCGGAATATCTGCTTCTTCACACAGATCATTCAGACGGGAAAACTGATCGTTGATCAGTGCCTTCAACGGTGCAATATACAGACATCCGATCGTTGCAGAGGGATTTTCATCCAGCAGTGTCAGAATCGGGAAGAAGGCAGCTTCGGTTTTACCTGAGGCAGTAGACGCACTTAAAAGCAGATTCTCATCCGTGTTGAAAATAACATCACCTGCAGCTGCCTGTACGGCGCGCAGACTCTGCCATTCATTACGATAGATAAAGTCCTGTATAAAGGGCGCGTATCTGGAAAATACATCCATAGTTCATCCTCAGATTTCAAATTCAGCGTATTCTTCCGTTGCTTCATTGGAAACAGCATCCGGTTTCGCATAAGCAAACTCTTCGGAACCAAGAAGCTCTGCCATGCTGGTATTCGGATTCTGCATTGTTATATCGAGCAGTTCAATGAAGTCACGGATGACTTCACGAGGAGTAATGCTGCTGTCAGCACCGATTCTTCCGTATTCCATACGGATGAATGAAGCAAGGTCTTCTGTACCAGCAGTGCGTTCATAGCCATAAAGACCTGCATGCAGATCCGCAAGTTTTTCTGTCAGAACAATCATTTCTTCAGCAGTCAATGCATCCAGACGAATAACAGGCGCAAGCATATCACGTGCTCCTTCTCTGGAGAACTTACCCTCAGCCAGACGGGAACGAAGTGCTTCATAACTGAACACACCTCTTCTGCGGTCTTCAATTGCCTGCGGGGTACCGCACATGATCATACCAAGATACTGTGCCTTGCCCTGCAGCGTATCGTTATACATTGTCAGGATCTTTTCATAGTTGTACTGACGTGAAATCGCATTGGGAATCTTGTAGATATTTACAAGTTCGTCGATCATGATCATCAGACCTGCATAGCCTGCCTGATGGAAGAATGATGCAAAGATCTTCAGATAGTCATACCAGTCATCATCCGTAATGATGATATTGATACCCAGTTCTTCCTTAGCATCTCTTTTCTGCACATATTCGCCACGGAACCACTTCACCACTTTTGCTTTGGTTTCTGCATCTCCGTTAACATAAGAGCGATAATACATCGTCAGTAATCTGGCGAAGTCAAAACCATGTACCAGTTCACTGATCTCACCTGTCACCGCAAAGATCTTCTTTTCAACTTCCTTCACAAAAGCAGCGCTGTCCGGATCCATACCTTCTGCTGCCACCTCTGTCTGTACAGAGCTGATCCAGCGATCAAGCACCAGTGTCAGAGCACCACCCTCAGGTCTTGTCTTTGTGGAAAGGTTGCGGATCAGTTCACGATATGTTGCCAGCCCCTGTCCCTTTGTACCGTGCAGACGACGTTCAGGAGAAAGATCAGCGTCTACAACGATAAAGCCTTTATCCATTACATAGTTACGGATTGTCTGCAGCAGAAAGCTCTTGCCGGCACCGTATTTACCAACGATGAAACGGAAAGAAGCACCACCGTCAGATACGATTTCAACATCATGCAGAAGAGCATCGATCTCATTCTTGCGTCCTACTGTAACATAGGGAAGTCCGATTCTCGGTACAACACCGCCCTTCAGTGAGTTCAGTACAGTCTGTGCAATTCTTTTAGGGGCTTTTCTTACAATCTTCTGTTCCATCATTTATTCCTCCCACACACATGCAATGTCTTCCAGATAATCTTCAACAATGCAGGGCAGATCATCCTCAAACATCAGAACTGTATCACCGAACTCATCAAACATTTTTTCGTTGATGTTCTCACTGACAACAGAAGCCATCAGATGCTTCTCACGCAGATAACTCTGCCAGTCCTGTTCTTCTGCCAGCATCTGCAGGAAAACCGCTTCTGCTTCTGTTAAGCCAAACGGATATTCCTTCTTCACCGGCTTTTCTTCTTTTACTTCGACTTCGCTCTTTTCTTCAGCGCGCTCTTCTTCCGTCAGAAGCTTTTCTCTTGTTTCTGCCGCATCCGCTCGAATTCCGGAAAGACGTCCCATGTCGATCACAATCTTAGGTCGAGACGCTTCCAGCTTTTCCTTCTGATACTCTTCGATGACTTTTGCAATCGTCATGATTGCTCTGCCATCTACTTCACGCTGACGAATCGCATGTCCGGTCTGAAATGCCTCACGCATCTGACGATCAGCTTCACGCAGAATGTTGCCCAGTTCTGTCAGTTTCGGATCATTCATACGGAAACATTCACAGTACCATTTGCCTTTTTCGTAGGTAAACACACGCTGTGCATCTACGGTATATCGGCGTTCTTCTGCATCACGATCAAAAAAGACAGCATTGGAGAAGAAGCGAATCACAAAGCGATCCTTGCGGCCAAAGCAATATTCAAACAGATTACCGCCGCTTTTCATCCATTCCAGCGCATTCAGTCTCTGCCAGATTCTTCGCAGCAGTTCCTTGTACTCTTCAGGATTCTTCTTCACCATGATGGAAGAAGAAGGCTTATAGGAAGACAGCAGACAGAATGCATTGTAAATACTCTCAGCATCTGCATCCTCCCTGCATAAAGCATCCAGTGCCTGATCCTGTTCGATCTCCTTCGCGTACAGCTTCCAGGTGATTTCATCATCCAGTCCGAAGCAGATACAGTACTGCTTCATCCATGTATCCAGATTCATCTGCATTTCCAGACACTGGTATTCCTTCGCATATCTCTCATAGAATTCCTGCAGTAAACGGAATCCTTCATAAGGTGAAGAGAAACCGATCTGGTTGAGCAGTTCGTAAATATAGACATATGCGTATGCATCTTCTGTTTTTTCATAGACGTCATGGCGAATACGTGTGCGCCAGCCGAAGTACGACATCAGCTGATCTTCACGCATATCATGATATGTCGGAAACCATCTCTGAAATGTACGCTGCTGTGAACAGTCGCATTCATAATCTTCCATGTACTTTGCCTGTACATAGAAATTGCGACGCTTGTCCTCAGAGGTTGATAAACCCGGATCGTACAATGCTTCCATCTTCAGAATACGCTGCGGAATATTCCCCGACGCATTACGAAAAACTCCTCGCCTCTGAATCGGCTGGTCCGTATATTCGTATTCAAAGTGATCATTGGAGAAGTTTGCGTTATTCATCTGATGTCTTCTTATTCATTTACCAGAATGTTGACCCATACACGTTTCTTTACCAGATACAGGCCAAGCACTACCTTATACAGATCAATTGTTCTCATCACAAAGAACATACCAACAATTGATACGTTTGTGTAATGCGCAAGGATATATGCTGCAGGGAAGGAAACACCTACTGTACCCGCAGAATCAAACAGGAATGTGATGATTGTCTTGCCGCCGCATCTCAAGGTGAAGTAAGCGGCGTTATAGATTGCCGAGATCCATAATGTCCATCCCGCAATCTGCAGCTGACGTGCGGCGAGATGCTTGATTTCCGCAGAAGTGTTGTACAGCTGCGGGAACCAGTTCGCTGTCATTGCCAGCAGAATACCCAGCAGAATGCTGACAAACGTAGTGAATGCAATCAGTTTGGTATTTGTATCCACTGCCGCTTCCGCATCGCCGGAGCCTAATCTCTGTCCGACCATAATGGAAATACAGTCACCCATGGCAATATTGAAGATAAAGAACAGATTGGTGATCGTATTCTGAATATTGAATGATGCAATTGCATCAATACCGCGCACAGAATAACACTGCGCGATCGCTGCCATACCTACAGACCAGAGCACTTCGTTCACCATCAGAGGGAAACCTTTGACTGTTATATTCTTAGCCAGTTCCCAGGGGGCTCTGAAGTGATCAAATACACCTCTGAAGAAAACAAAGCGATCGATCTTGCTTACAGCAAACCAGAGATTCATGGCCATCTGCACAACTCTGGCAATGACAGTCGCGATCGCTGCACCAATACATCCCAGAGCAGGAAAGCCAAGCAGACCGAAAATCAGAATCAGATTGAAAACAAAATTTACCGCAACTGCTGTCAGACTTGAGATCATCGGCAGACGTGTTTCGCCTGTTTCACTGATCGTTGATGCAAGAACTGTTGATAAGGCAAACGGTGCCATGCCGGCGGCGATAATCCGCAGGTACTGCACTGCATACATCAATGTCTCTGCAATATCCGCTGCTGAATTGGTTTCAGGATTCAGAAACAGCATAATCAGCCTGTCACCTGCCCCAAAGGCAATGACAAAACTCAGAATGGAAATGAGTACACCGACAATCAGTTTATAGCGGAAACAGTTCCGCACACCTTCCCAGTCTTCCTTGCCTACATACTGCGCACCGAAGATTGCCGCTGCTGCAGTTGATCCGAACAAAGCCAGGTTGAAGATCATGATCAGCTGATTTGCAACTGATACACCACTCATCTGCAATGTTCCCGTGCGACCGACCATGATGTTATCCAGCATGTTTACAAAGCTGGTAATCATCTGCTGGACGATCAGGGGAATCGCTACAACAAACATGCTTTTATAGAAGGCTCGATCACCGAACCATGATTTTCTGATCTCACTTAATGTCGCCATGCAGTGAGTATATCATATTTGTTTCCTATTTCGGCATAATCCGCAACAAATCCCGCAAAAACCAGTAATTCATACTTTTCAAAGAACAGAAATCAGATTGTTAACTTCACCTCCTTTTCATAATCAAATGGAATAAATTCTGCATAATATGCCTGTCCTTTTATTGTTGTATATCTTCTGTATGACTTAAAATTCAACTATACAAATACAGGAGAAATAACCCTATGAAACTCTTTGAACAGTACAGCATCGGTAAGCTGACTCTGAAGAACAGAGTTGTCCTTGCGCCGATGGGAACCACAACAGATTCCAGCTACGCCTTCAACATGAATGACGTTCACTACTATGCTGAACGTGCTAAGGGCGGTGCCGGTCTGGTCTTAACAGGTGCGGTTGTCGCATCCGATGAATTCGAACCTGCTCCCTGCCAGCTTCTCAATTCCAACAAGCATGTATATATGCTTCACAAGATTGCAGAACGCGTACACATGTATGGTGCAAAGTTCGGTATCCAGCTTTCTCCCGGCATCGGCAGAATGAACTGGATTGACCCTCATACACCTCCGTACAGTGCATCTCCCTGCCCTAACTACTACAACCCTGAACTCATCTGCAGAGAACTCCCTACAGATGGTGTAAAGCGTCTGGTTAAGGCTATGGGTTATGCTGCTAAGCTGGCTAAGGATGCCGGTGTCGACATCATTGAAATTCACGCATACGGCGGATATCTGATCGACCAGTTCACAAGTGCAAAGTGGAATCACAGAACTGACGAATACGGCGGAAGCTTCGAAAACAGACAGCGCTTCCTGTTTGAAATCATTGAGGAAGTAAGAAATGCCTGCGGCAAAGACTATCCGATCGCTGTAAAGATGACTCTGGACAGCGTCGACGATGAAGAACGTCCGCTGGAAGAAGGTCTTGCAATCGCTAAGAGACTTGCAGAAATTCCTGTAGACCTGATCCACTTCGGCAGAGGTGCATACTCCTGCAGATGGCGCATGGTATCCAGTGTTTACCAGACTCCCGGCTTTGATCTGGAAGCTGCTAAGCTGATCCGTACAGTAACAGGCAATGTTCCGATCATGGCACACGGCAAGCTCAATCATCCTGATGTTGCTGAACAGGCTGTCGCTGATGGTACTCTGGATCTCGTTGCAATCGGCCACGGTATGATCGCTGATCCTCATTGGGCTAATAAGGTCCGCAAGGGCAGATTCGAAGACGTTGTACCCTGCATCGGCTGTGGTGAATGTCACGCTAACGCTATGAAGGGCTGGCCTCGTCCCTGCGCTGTTAACCCTCTCAGCATGCATGAAGGTGAATTCAAGCTCACTCCCGCAAAGGAAAAGAAGAAGGTCCTCGTTCTCGGTGGCGGTCCCGGTGGTCTGAAGGCTGCCGCAACAGCTGCAGAAAGAGGTTTCGATACAACTCTCTGGGAAAGAAACAGCTACTTCGGCGGTGCTCTGGCTGCAGCTGGTGAAATGAGATTCAAAAAGGACGTCAAGGCTCAGCTGCAGTACCTGATCCGTCAGCTCGATGTTCACGGTGTTCACTATGAACTCAACAAGACAGCTGATCTTGAATCCGTTAAGGCTTTCGCTCCTGACTTCGTTGTAGTCGCTATCGGTGCAAATCCTGTCATCATCCCGATCAAGGGCAGAGAACAGAGCCATGTTATGACTGCCGTTCCTGCACTGCTCCATCCCGAAAAGGTCGGTCAGAATGTCGTTATCATCGGCGGCGGTGAAGTTGGCTGTGAAATGGGCTGTGAATTCTCCGCTCAGGGCAAGAAGGTTACAGTCGTAGAAATCGCACCGGATATTCTGATGGCTCCTTCCTTTGTTGCTAACAAGCAGAATCTGCGTCACCTGATTTCTCAGAGCACACTCGATATCCGCAAGGGTACAAAGACTGTAGAAATCAAGGCAGACAGCGTTGTCATCGAAAAGGATGGCGTACAGGAATCCGTACCTGCAGATACAGTCATCTTCTCCACAGGCTTCCGTGCAGACCATACTCTGTATGACAGTCTGCTCGAAGAAGGCTTCGATGTTGTTCAGGTTGGTGATAACGTCAAGCCCGGTAAGGTACTTGATGCAATCCATCAGGGTTACCACTACGTTCGCGTATACGAAGAATAATCTTCCGCTTCATACTTAATACACTGAGTCCACCAGGCACAGAACTGATGGACTCTTTTTATATGGAAACGACAGGGCAAATAGACTACTGAATTTGCAGGAGGCGGTTCTGTCGTTTCAGTGTTTGGTAACGGAACGAAAGATCTGAATTCCGTTACACTGTACATATTCACTGCCTTTCCAGCATCTCCCCGCCCTTGTCTCAAAAAAAAGAAAAAAAACTTCGACATGTGATTGCCGAAGTTTGAGGATTCATGGATATGTAATCAAAGCTGTGCGCCAAGAGCTGTCAGGTCTTCCAGAGCAGCGGCGTCTTTCTTCATGTCATCTTTGCCATAAGCAAAATATGACTTCACAAACAGCAGATCCCACTTCAGATACTTTGCCATGCATTCGAACTGTCTTCTGATCAGCTCGTACTGCTCATGTTCAACAGGAGAGCCTCCTGTAATCAGAACCGCTACTTTCTTTTCCTTCAGATAGGATGCCTTGCAGTAGCACTTGTCAATCAGAAGCTTCAGCTGTGCTGTCATACCCCACCAGTACACCGGTGTAGCAAACAGAATCAGATCTGCATTAATCAGCTTATCTACTGTTGTGTTCGTATCATCATCAGCCACGCAGCCATTCTTGCACTGACATGCACCACAGCCTGTGCAGCATGCCATCTTCAGCTGATCCGGATAAATCCATTCAATTTCATGCTTTCCTTCTGCACCTTTCAGATATGCCTGCATAACCGTATATGTGTTGCCCTTGCGAGCACTGCCATTTACTGCAACGATTTTCATTATGTTTCTCCTTCAGCGCTTATGCGCATTACATAAACATTATAGCTTTGTGTTCAGCTTCTGTTCATAAGAACTGTTCAGTTACCAAGATCCAGCCTACCCTTTCTATACAGATAAACCAGATAACATCCGCACATTACAACAGAAGCAAACGAAGAAACCGGTACAGCTAAACCAACCTTGAATAAAGATACCGGAACCTGTTTTGACATCAGCCAGGATACAGGAATACGAACCAGGAAGGCGCTGATCAGATTCTGTGCCATGGAGAAAGTCGTGAAACCGCAGCCATTGAAGAAACCCATCAGACAGAACAGAAAGGATACCAGCAGTGTATCAATCGCATATGCCTTCAGATATTCCCAGCCCTGCATCGCAACATCTGCATCCTTCGTAAAGATATTGCAAAGAAGATCGCCATGGAAGAATGAGAAATAGGACATTACTACACCAATCGCAAAGGATACGGCAATTCCGTAACACAGACCCTTCAGGGCTCTCTTCATCTTTCTTGCACCATAATTCTGAGCAACAAAGGAAGCCATTGCCTGCGAGAAGGCACTCGGTATCAACATGATAAATCCGCATACTTTTTCGGCAACGCCAACACCAGCACTGGCTAATAGACCAAGTGAATTTACAATGGAAAGAATAATCAGGAAGCTGAAGCCTACCAGCAGATCTGCTAGTGCCAGCGGTGCACCGAAACCTACGATTCGACGGATCATTTTTCCATTTGCACGGATATCCTCACGATGCAGAACAAAGGGAAGATCAATTCTGCGGATAATCAACAATGAAACAGCTACAGAAATGGCCTGTGACAGTACTGTCGCACAAGCCGCACCGGCGGTACCCATACCCAGCATTTTCACCGCTATATAGTCCGCAGCCATATTGATCACAGCAGCGATTGCCACCGCTAGCAGGGGAATCTGTGAATTGCCAATACCTCTGAACAAAGAACCAAGAACGTTATATGCAGTGATGAAGATCAGGCCTGCAGAGCAGATACGAATGTAGCTGCATGTCTGTGCAAATGCTTCCTGCGGCGCATTCATCATTGCGGAAATCTTCTCTGCACCAATGAACATTACAATGCTCAGCAGAATGGAAATGATTGCAAAGAAGAAGATCGCAGCACCGACGGCCTTGCCTGTATCCTGATCCTTGCCTTCACCAATGAGCTGTCCAAGCAGAATCGTTGTACCCATAGCAAGACCAGTCACTACACCGGTTACCGTCATCATAATCTGCGCACCTGTCGATACTGCTGAAACATCCAGACTCTTTGCAAAATGACCGACGATCATCAGATCCACCGCACCATACAGGGACTGCAGAAACATCGCTGCAATCACCGGGATCGTAAACATCAGCAGCGGCTTGAGAATACCGCCTTCTGTAAAACTGCTGCGTGTCATAATTACCTCCCAACAAAAAAATAAAGCCGGATAAGCTAAGGGCATCTCAACCCTCGTCTTATCCGGCTATTGTTTCATATGAACAAGTCGCCTCCGACCACGGATATTCTACAATACATATCGCATGATTCAACAATAACTTTTCCATGCCCGAAAAAAGGCCTCCTGCCTAAGCAGAAGACCTTTCGCTCGTTTCAGTTTAAGTTAGACTTAAGCTTCAACCTGGTTGTTAGCCATGATGACGAACGGTGTGTAAATCAGTGTGGAAGTACCGATTACGATTACGAGCTGCATGATACCGCCCATAATTCTACCGCCGGATGCCAGGAAGCCCAGGATACCGCAAGGTGTTGTCCAAGGTGCATCTACTACCATCATAGGTGTGATACCCATAGCTGTTGTGAAGTAACCCAGAGCAACGGATACCATAGGAGCAATGAAGAACGGAATACCGAGCAGAGGGTTCATAACCATAGGAATACCGAAGATAATCGGTTCGTTGATGTTGAACAGACCGCAAGGGATAGCGAGCTTAGCGATTGCCTTGAAATCATCTCTCTTGGAGAACAGCAGGATAGCAATGATCAGACCACCTGTCAGACCGGAACCTGTGGATGCCCAGAAGGAAGATGTGAAAGGTGTGGAGATGATGGAGTATGTGTATTCAACGCCACCAACAACTGCAGAAGCACCAGCCTTAGGAGCAATACCTGCACCATACAGTGCGTTGTTTGCTGCATATGCGGATGTCATGAATGCAGATGTAACAGGAGACATTACGTTAGGACCGTGGATACCGAACCACCAGAGCAGCAGCATCAGGAATACGATTACTTCGTAACCGGGCAGACCTGTAACGATCTTCTGCAGCGGGGACATGATCTTACCGATAACTTCAAACAGAGACATACCTGTCAGGGATACGCAGAAACCTACTACAGATACGATGAAGATTGTAATTACGGAAGGGAACAGTACTGCGAAGGATGCAGATACGTTCGGAGGTACGGAATCAGGCAGAGTGATCTTCAGCTTACCGCCATCGCAGAGCTTAACATAAATTGTTGTAGCCAGGATACCTACGATGATAGCAACGAACAGACCGTTTGCAGATGTGTAGGAGGAAGCAACTACGGAACCAACAGATACCGGTACGGAAGCTGTTGCATCAACAGCTGTCAGAGCACCGTTGGAAGCTTCTGCCAGAGCGCCGGCTTTCATAGTGCCGTTTGCTGTAGTTGTTACCAGAGTGATGAAGGATGCCAGAGCAACTGCGGGAGCTGTGTTGTCTCTGCCGTGTCCGAGGTTTTCGGAGTAGTGGATAGCGATCAGAACTGTAATTGCAACTGCCAGGAAGTTCATGCAGCCGTAGTTAGCAGTTGTGAAGATAGGTGTCAGCTTCTGGAGCCAAGCCATACCGGGTACACGTGCCAGGGAGATGTAACCATCTGCTGTTGTACAGATAGTAAACTGGAACAGTACACAGAATGAACCCATGATGACAACAGGCATGTTGTCGATGAAGGAGTCCTTAATAGCATTAAGGATCTTGTTACTCTGCATCTTTCCGGC
>JAZUHS010000107.1:0-2099 GCA_045641845.1 Bulleidia sp.
AACAGTTGATCCTACAGGAACAACACTGCCTACAGTTGAAAGACTGAAGAAGGCTGGTGCAGATGTACACTTCACAAAGTGGGATAAGGTTGAAGATCTGACAGGCAGATTCGAAGATGCTCAGGGTAATCCTTATGAATACGCTGGTCACTGGAGCTGGATCTACTTCGACAACAATGCAAACAACACTTGCGAAGTATGCGGTGGCAGAGAAAATGCATGGGCATGGCTGGCAGAAGCTCCTAAGAAGCCTGAGACAAAGCCTGAGACAAAGCCTCAGACTGGTGTAAACACAGGCGATGGCTTCAACGGCGGTATCCTGGGCGGCATGATGGCAGCATTTGCAGGTCTTGCAGCAGCAGCTTGGTTTGCTCTCAAGAAGTAATTCTTCTAAGCTTTACTGACAACTGAATATGACACGGGAAGGCGGAGTATACTCTGCCTTCCTTTTTGGCAGTGCAGAGGTGAATCAGTTTATGAATGCGTGCGATGTCATCTGTCGGACATGGTATAATTCTGATAATTATCGAGGTGATATCTATGAAGTTTCCTGAGAATTTCCTATGGGGCGGTGCGACTGCTGCCAATCAGTATGAAGGCGGCTTTATTGCGGAAGGCAAAGGTCTCAATACGTCCGATGTCATGACCAATGGCAGTCATACGGTACCTCGTCGTGTCACATGGCGTAAGCCGGATGGTATGGAAGGTGCATCTGTTCTGCGTGGTCTTTGTGATCTGCCGGAAGGTGCTGTTCCCTGTGTTCTGGATGATTATTACTATCCTTCGCATACAGCAACGGATTTCTATCATTACTGGAAGGAAGACATTGCCCTGATGGGGGAGATGGGTTTCAAGTGCTTCCGTCTGTCGATCAACTGGGCTCGTATCTTCCCGAATGGTGATGATGAAACGCCCAGCGAAGAAGGTCTGAAGTTCTATGAGGATGTCTTTGATGAGTGTGCAAAGTACGGTATTGAACCGCTGGTTACACTCTCTCATTACGAAACTCCTCTGTCTCTGGCGATCCGTTATAACGGCTGGGCTGATCGAAGACTTGTCGGTTTCTTCAAGAAGTATGCGGAAACTGTCTTTGCCCGTTATGATGGCAAGGTGAAGTATTATCTGACTTTCAATGAAATTGACTGTATGGTTCCAAATCGCGGACCTTTTACTGCCGGCGGTGTCATTCATGCGACGGAAGAGTCTGTAGCCCGCGGTGCGTTTCATCAGTTTCTGGCCAGCAGTGAAGTGGTAAAGCTGGCGCATGAGAAGTATCCGGATCTGCAGATCGGTATGATGCTGGCATATTTCCCTGTCTATGCCTATACACCGGATCCTGCCGATGTGATGGAAGCAATGTGGCAGAATGAGGAAATGCTGTGGTTTGCGGATGTGCAGATGAACGGCTATTATCCTCCCTACAAGCTGGCGGAGTATCAGCGCAAGGGTGTAGAGCTTGGTGCAGGTGAAGAGGATTTTGCCTTTCTGAAGCAATATACCTGTGACTTCCTGTCCTTCAGCTGCTATGGTTCGACCTGCATTACTACCCATGCCAATGAAGGTGAAGAAGGCGGCGGCAATCTGGTGACCAAGGCTGTGAAGAATCCCTATCTGCAGGCGAATGCGTGGGGCTGGGCAACAGATCCGCAGGTGCTGAGACTTGCTCTTAACCAGCTTTATAATCGTTATCAGAAGCCTTTATTTATCGTTGAGAACGGTATTGGCTGGGCAGACAAGGTGGAAGAAGATGGTTCTATCCATGATGACTACCGTATTGAATATCTGCGACAGAATATTCTTTCCATGCGTGATGCTGTCAATCTGGACGCAATTCCACTGATGGGCTATACCATGTGGGGATGCATTGATCTGATTTCCGCAGGTACCGGGGAAATGAGAAAGCGCTATGGCTTTGTATATGTAGATCGTGATGATAAAGGAAACGGCACATTGGCAAGAAGCCGCAAGGATTCCTTCTACTGGTACAAGAAATGTATTGCCAGCCAGGGTGAAGACCTGGACTGAATATTAAGGAGTAAATTATGGGTGAAGATAAGACACTGCAGTATGCAGAACATCTCAGCGGCATGGTAAAGTTT
>JAZUHS010000108.1:0-17514 GCA_045641845.1 Bulleidia sp.
TAGATAGAAAAAGCAGCGGCCACGATGTGACCACTGCTTCTTCGACAAGAAAGGAGTATATGACTTAGCGAGGACGAACGATGTATTCTGTGATCAGTCCGTCTTCACCGCAGGTAGCTGCGCCGATGCAGGGAATGTGGAGTCCTGCAAGTTCAACGTCATATTCCATGCTGTTGGGGTTAAGCTTAACGATCTTAGCAGCAACAGTGTATGTTTCAAATACGCCTTTGAAAGCGGCATGTACGCCTGCTTTACCGGAAGCTACGACATCCGGGAAACCGAACGGTCTTGCACCGCCATCCACGAATGAGCATTCTTCAGCGTACAGTTCAGCAACCTGATCAGCGTTGCCGCTGTTCAGAGCTGCGACATACTTTTCAAGTACTTCAGATACATTGACTGCCATAATGTTTTAGATTTCCTTTGCGACTGTGTATGCCTTGTAGATTGCCCACTTAGCATCCTTGACTGCTTCTGCATCACCGATTGTATATACTTCAGCAGCGAGACCTTCTGTTTCGAAAGGTACATAGGATCTGGAACCCAGAGCCAGGATGACTGTGTCATAACCGTCGAGAACAAGTTCCTTGCCGTCCTTTTCAGCAATTACACCACCAGGGATAAACTCCTTAACCTTTGTGGATGTATGGATTTCTACTTCTTCTTCCTTAAGTCTAGCCATCATAGCATTACGTACTGTGAGGTAGAGTGTAGGAACGATTTCCGGAAGCATATCTACAATAGTTACCTTTGTGCAGTAGTCTGTAGCGAATTCAGCTGTTTCAGCACCTACTTCACCACCACCGATGATGAGGCAGCTCTTCTGCAGTACAGGAGCACCCTGGAGGACGTTGTTAGCGAGAACAACACCTGTTTCCTTGAGACCCTTGATATTAGGTACGAGCGGTGTAGCGCCTGTAGCCATAATGACTACATCAGGATTGAGAGACTTAATCAGTTCAGGAGTAGCTTCTGTATTCCATCTCATGTCAACACCGTTTTCCTTGCACTGGTGCAGCATGTATCTGATTTCTCTTGTCAGAGGCTGCTTGAACGGAGGGAATGCACCGATTCTCAGCTGACCGCCTGCCTGCAGGTTGTCATTCTTTTCGAGCAGAGTTACGTTATGACCTCTGTATGCGGACATCCATGCGGCTGTCATACCGGCAGGACCTGCACCTACTACGACAACGTTCTTCTTGTTTTCTGTGAGCTTGAGCATTCTGTCTGCACGGTGAGAGGACTGCGGATTGTACATACAGCCAACGCCCCAGTCACCCGGCATCAGGTTTTCAGGATAGTTGAATTCCATGCATCTCTGTGTGCAGCCGATGCAGGGGATGATGTCTTCTACTGCACCGCCGACTGCCTTGTTGGGGAAGTCAGGATCAGCGATGGACTGTCTGCCCAGAGAGATACCATCACAATCGCCTCTTCTCAGAGCTGTTTCGATTGTGTAAGGATCATGGAACAGACCTACAGAGAATACAGGAATGTCGACTGCTTCCTTAATACGCTTAGCACTGCCGAGGTTCCAGCCGGACTGCCATGCTGTCGGAGGTACGATTGTTTCCCATGTTTCGTATGTACCTGCAGAGATGTGCAGAGCATCATAGCCGTATTCTTCCAGCATTGCTGCGAAGACAACTGTTTCTTCCATTTCCAGACCGCCGATACGGTTTTCCTTGGAAGACAGACGTGCTGTTACGACGAAGTCATCGCCGCATACCTTCTTGATGCCTTCTACAACAAGCTTCATGAAGTATGCTCTGCCTTCGATGCCGCCGCCGAATTCATCGACACGCTTATTGGAACGAGGAGAGAGGAACTGACCGCCCATGTAACCGTGAGAAGCGTGGATTTCGACTCCGTCGAAACCTGCCTTGTGCATTCTTTCAGCAGCGTCTACATAGTGCTGAATGAGGTCATATACTTCCTGAGTTGTGAATTCTCTGGGCTGTTCTCTGTTTGTAGGGCAAGGTACGGAAGAAGGTGCAACGATCTGTTCGCCAGCCATAGCAGCGACTGTTTCACGTCCTGCATGGTGGAGCTGAACAATTGTCTTGGCACCGTTTCTGTGAATAGCGGATGCAAGCTTTGTCATGCCGGGGATAATTTCATCTGTCCATGCGGCAGGTTCATGAGGCATACCTACGCCTCTCTTTTCTACAGCTGCGATTTCAATGATGATGAGACCGAAACCGCCGGCAGCACGTGCGCCATAGTAGTCGATTGTAGCCTGGTTGACAAAGCCTTCAGGTGTGAATACACCGGAGTCCATTGCGGGTACGATCAGTCTGTTCTTAACTTCGAGATTACCGATCTTGTAAGGTGAAAAAGTCTTGGAAAAACGCATATTATATCCTCCTGTTTTTCGATGCGGAACATGTCATGAACTTGCTTGTGATTGTTTTGACATGTTTCTGTATGTACAATATAGCAATAAACAAGCATGCCCGAATATGTACGAAATCACGATAATGAAAGGAGGTTTTGTGCAAAATGACAAACATATCCTTCCGTAAGAATCATGTCAAAACCGAAGATGCTTACCGTATTTTCTTTGATGAGCTTTCTTTTCATTCCCCTGCCCGTCTGGTGAAGACTGCTTCCAAATTCTTCGGTCTGCCGGTAATGTTGACAAATGAACATTATCAGCTGATCAGTATGTTTCCGTCTCAGCCTCTGGGTGTGGATGTTTATGATGATCTGTTAAGAGAACACATTCTTTCTCCCGAACTGATTCATGATTATCAGATGGAGTATCTGACTTCCAGTGAGCGTTACTACGATCCTTTCTATGCCAATCACAGTTACGTCAGTACGTGTCCGCGTATCTTCGGAGAAGTGTACAGTCCCGGCAGAATCTATGGCCACTTTGCCATCATGATGTTTGATAATCCTCTGGAGGAAGAGGATATCGCCTGTGCCCGTATTTTCCAGCAGGCATTGAAGATTGTCATGAGTTCCTCAGAGCTTTCCAGCAATGCGACATATTCCGGTTATCTGAAGGATCTGCTGGATCCGGGCAGAAGCAGTTCTCTGAAATCCTTTGCCAAAAATGAACTGGTGAAATATGTAAAGGGAAAATACGCTCTGCTGGTGACACCGATCGGCAGTGACGCTTCCGCACATGCGTATGCAATGATGCAGACAGCGAAGATCTCTGATACTTTCTATTCTGTTGTTGCCACGGTATATCGTGATAAGCTGGTGACGCTGTGCGGTTCTTTGAGTTCAGCGGATGCGTATACTGAGGAAGAACTGAGCTTTCTGAAGCGAACAGCGGTACATCTCAAGAGTATAGGCCGATCCGGTCTGTCGCTGCCCTTTGAAGATCTGATGGATGTATCCAGATATTATCAGGAAGCCAAGCTTGCCGTACGTTCTTCACAGCAGGAGTTATGTCTGTTCAGTGAACTGATGCTGCCGGCAATGTATCAGGCAATGTGTCACAAGACAGATCCTGAAATCTTTATTCTGCCGGTGATTCATACGATGGAACAGTATGACCTGCAGAATAATACGGAGTATCTGAATACATTGATTGTGTATCTGCGTTGTTTCCAGCAGAAAGATCAGACTGCGGATACACTGCATATTCACCGCAATTCCCTTTCCTATCGTCTTGGGAAAATCCGCGATCTGTTTGGTGTGAACCTCAGCGATCCGCAGTACTGCCTTCTGCTTCTGATCGGTTTCTATTTCCGGGAAATGAATGAAGAGAAGGAACAGGATTGCATTTCCTGTATAAATGACTGAATACGAAAACAGCTGCCGATCAGGGCAGCTTTTCCTTTGCATATGAGAAAGGACCCTTGCAGGTCCTCGCTCATAAGTAATCATTAAAGGGGATAGAATTCTGCGAATTCTGCTGTTAAGGGGGAACAGAGAATTCACAGCAGACCGGATTCGTTGTCTGCATCATTAGAATACGAAATCGTATACGAAGAAATATCGTGTTATTTTGTGAAATTGTGTGAGCGTTTTCATTCTGCTCATTACTTGTTCATGATCTTGCCGATATTCTTGATTTCAATGGAGATACGTCCGTCTTCATGTGTCACAAATTCAATCATATCCGGATTCTGGAAGTACTCTGTAGGGAAGGTCAGTTCAATGCCTGTATCGGTGCGGATCTTCTGGCTCTTCATGCGATGTACTGCAGTTGTACGAGGAATGTTGATCTCCTTGGGCAGTTCATGTTCAACAGAACTGGAGATGAATGCATTCTGCATTTCCTCGGATTCATTGAAGACATGAATCGCCAGGTCTTCTGTTGTTAAAGGTACATCTTCTTCGGTATTTGTGCGGATATAGTTCTTGAACTTGCTCAGTAATAATGTGGGATTCTCATCATACTGCACAGCGATATCTGCAGCGATTTCATTGACGGTATCGAGAATCTCCTGACGGGAAGGTTCAGAGGTACAGTTAAGAATCAGCTCCTGCAGAAACTGTTCCGGCTGTCCCCAGTCTGTGGAATCGCAGTAGGAGATTTCCATTGTGATCAGATTGATGGAAACAAAGGTATTCAGTTTCTTTGTCGGGGCCGGCATAATCGCATGATTGCGCAGAATGGTATTGGAAAGAATCCCGTTCTCGGCTGCTGTCTGATGGATGTAGGCCTGCTGGTTTTCCAGCATGACAAAACCTACGTACGGTACATCATGCAGTCTCCAGTCAGCGAAGAGTACATCATAGGACTTCAGTACTCTTTCCTTCAGGAAATGTTCGATCGGGGCTGCGGCTTCAATGGAGAAGTCGACGAAGTTGATTTCGTGGTTTGCATATTTGTTCAATGTACGCAGAAACATGCTGTCTTCCGCAAAATAGCCTTTGCGGTTGCGGATATCATTCTGCGCACGGCGGATCTGTCTTTCAACATATTTATCAATCACTTCATCATCCAGATTCAGTGAGATCTGAGAGTATTCAGTAATGCCGGCACTGCAGTCAAAGATATGCAGTACTGCTGTATTCAGAAAGAATCCCGGGGATTCCTTGAGTTCCATATCATCCATGTGTTTACCTCCGGATTGCCTTGATAGTATAGCACAAAAGAAAAAGAGCGATTTCTCGCTCATGCTCTTCCTTCAGGCTGAAGATAGAGACTGATGATCCAATCACCGTTAATGCACGGGAATGTGGTTTCATCAATCGCAAACAGATCGGCATCTGCCTTCATTTCTTCCATCAGTGTATCCAGCGGAATCAAGAAGGACATATCTCTGTTCTCCTGTTCCTGTCCGGCAGTCTGACGTTCCTGTTCGGAAGTACCCTTTTCTTCCGGTGTCTTTGTACGGACATTGATCTTCATGACACCCTCTTCTGTACGCTGGTATTCGACGGACTTTACATCCTTCGGACCGCCTTTGCCGCTGTCGAGGAATTCAATGAAGCTGTCATACTTGGCCAGTTCAACGGCAATATCATCCAGACCGTCTTCGAAGATGGAGATCTTTTCAGTGAATTCGTTCAAAGTTGCACACCTGCGCAGCTTCCAGCCAGCTTTCGCCAGAGGCAGTGCAAACCGCTTCAGATCGATGGTTACTTCATTCTTGCTGAGCCAGATGGCAAACTTGTGCACACTGTCTGTATACAGCATTTCGTTCTGTACCATGAAATCCATATGGCAGTGCGGACAGGAGTGACGGAAGATGTCACCGCTGAGGCATAAGTCACGCAGTTCGGGATCACGATCACCGTTTACGCTGGGATAGATTGTAATATCAAACTCTCTGCCGCAGTATGGGCATGTGTATCTGATTTCCTGTGATGTACTCATATTTCCTCCTGGTCAGTTCTTCATGGAAATACCGCTGAAGTTAATGCCGAACTTTTCAGTTTCGGACAGTATATGGTCGATTGCAGTTTTCTGCATTTCATTCATTTCTCTGCCGGCAAAGAGGGCAAAGACTCTGAAGTCACCGTTAAGAACATACGGAAGGGCATAGATCTGATCATCCATGTGTACGCCGATTTCGATTTCCGGTTCTTCATCCAGTGTTCCGATTAAAAACGGACCTTTGATCTTTTCCGCAAGCATTGCATATTCACGCAGTGCATTTTCGGCAATGATACCGCAGACAATGCGGTCAGGATACCAGGGATCACGGATATCATCGAGACGATGATCGGTTCTGATCTCTTCCTGATCGACTGTGGTTGTATCTTCATCAATCTCAAGATAAGGTCTGTTCTTCTCAATCATTTCATAATCAGGTTCAACCATTCTTGCTTCACATTCTTCGACTTCGTCCATGGCAAATACACCCAGCATTGCCGGATCTTCGATACCCTTGGTACATTCATCCCAGGTCGGACCGATGGAGAGAATGCGGAACATGGTCATGCCGTCATAGCCGACGAAGGCGGAACATAATGCGTAGCAGTCATCTTCAGAGACTTCGATTGCGTCTTTGCAGATGTCGGTGAGGGCATCTGCTTCGATTGTTAGATACTGGTGGTAATATTCACTGAAACAGTATTCTGATAACTTCAAGTTGATTTCCTCCCTTTCATGTTAAAAGGCAGACATTCCTGTCTGCCCGGTATTGATGCATTAACGTCTGTTGTTTCTGCTGTTGCCAAGAATTCTTACAACGTAGAGGAAGATGTTAATGAAGTCCAGATACAGCTGGAATGCGCCGTAGATTGCCATGTTTTCTCTCATGTCACCATAGCCTGCATAGTAGAATCTCTTGATTCTCTGGATGTCCCATGCTGTTAAGCCAAGGAACAGAATCAGTCCCAGGTATCCGATCATCATGCTTTCGCGCAATGCGGGAATGAAGATGGAGAGAATGGAAACGACAACCAGGGCAAGCAGACCGCCCATCATCAGACCGCTGAAGCGGCTGAGGTCAACGTTTGTTGTATGGCCGATAATTGACATGCAGACAAATAATACAGCAGCGAACAGGAAGGCAACAAACACATTGCCCAGTCCGTATGCTAACGGCAGTACGCTGAAGGTCAGACCTGTAATTGCGGAGTAGGCCAGGAACAGTCCGCGGCATGCGGAGGGGCTGAGTCTTGTCAGACCGCTGGACAGGGAGAAGACAATACCGAATTCTGCGATCACGAGAATGATGGAGAAGAACGGAACTGTCATAAACAGCTTATAGATAATACCGCCGTAGATCATGCTGTAGAAGCCGAAGAATGCGACTGCTGCAGTAACACCAAGGCCAAGGGCCATAGTGGAGAATACTTTGTTCATATAGGTGCGGATATCTCCGCCGGCTGCTTCATAATAGTTTGAATTGAATTCACTCATGTAATTCACATCCTTTCTTCATCCTGATTTCTCAGGAGTTAACTACAATATACAAAGCTGACTGTTAAAGTCAAATCAGTTAACCTTAAAACTTTATTAGCACTCCGTCTGGGTGAGCCACTGAGTCAGTTTTGTCTCGATTTCCTGTTTATCTCCTCTAAGCGTAAAGCCTTCCGTTCCGCGGCTGCAGAGAATGCGTACAGCAGTTCTTTTTCTTCTGCCTTCGATGGCAAGTGTACGGATATCACTGCGGCTGTAGATGCGTGTTTCCTTACCGTTGTATACCAGCCATTCCTTACCAAGCAGAAGCTTCTTTGTGACTGGTTCATAGCTGTCTTCGTTAAAAGGAAGTGTGCTCTGTACAGAAAGCTGACGGCGAAGAGAAAGGCTCTTTACAAAGGAAATCATCAGTGCTGCAAATACACCGGCAATTGTCAGGATACCCCAGAACTTCATGATCATGGTCAGGGCATCATATGCTTTTACCTGACGGGCAGCGAGCAGGAAAACAAAGGCAAGGATTGCCGGAATGGCAATTGCCATCATGACATCATGTCCTCTCATTCTTCTTGTAATCTTTTTTGCGTATGTCATTCGTGTTCCTCCAGAAACCAGTTCATGATTTCTTCTTCCATACGTTTTGTATCTTCTTCGTCGAGTGCTTCAAACCAGTGAACAGGCATCTGATGATTCAGCCATGTGTACTGTCTTTTGGCAAACTGACGGGAGTGTGTCTGAATTTCCGTCTTAACTTCTTCCGGTGTACTTGTGCCGTTGAAGTAAGCTTCCCATTCACGATAGCCGATGCCCTTCATGCATACGGAGCCGAAGGATACACCCTGTTCTACCAGCTGTTCGATTTCCTTCTGCAGGCCGTTGTCAAACATCATCTGCACGCGGCGGTTGATGCGGTTATAGAGAACTTCACGGGGCATGGTACAGCCGGCGATGAAGGCATCATAGAGCATTTCATGTTTCTGTTCTGCGACTGCTTCACTCTGCGGACGCCCGGAGCGTTCAAGAATGGTCAGGCTGCGCAGGACACGGCGGCGGTTATTGGGGTGGATCTTCTCTGCCTGTACCGGATCTTTTTCCTTGAGGATGGCATATAATGCATCGTTATCCAGAGCATCCAGTTCAGGATTGGTGGAAGGTCCTTCTTCTTCACCGAAGGCATAGTCGTATAAGCAGGATTTCAGATAGAGACCGGTTCCTCCGCAGATGATCATGGGTTTATCACTTTCATCGATGAGCTTACGGGCCATCATCTGGAAATCCGCTGCACTGTAGCTTTGATCGGGATTGAGAATATCAATCAGATGATGCGGGATTCCTTCGGTTTCTTCCGGTGTTACTTTACCAGAACCGATATCCAGTCCTTTATACACCTGAATGGAGTCGCCGCTGATGATTTCTGCACCCATGCGCTTAGCCATACGAATCGCAAAGGCAGTTTTGCCGGAAGCTGTAGGTCCGGCAATGACTAACACTTTCTTCATCTGCTTAACTCCTTGAGAAGTTCTGCTTCATCAAGAATCACAAAGATATTCTTTCCCTTAGGTGTCTTATAGGGATTCTCGCATTTCGACAGCTGGGTGATGATCTCCTTCATTTCATCCATGGTCATATGCTGATGCGTATGCACAGAGGAACGGGAGGCCATAGCCGCAATTCTGTCCTTTGCGAAATGTCCGTACTTCAGTTCTCTGTCGCTGCGGAACTCATCGATCAGATCATTGAGGAAACGTTCTTCATCAACTTCCTGCATCCATGCCGGAACACTGCGTACCATCAGGGTATCACGTCCGAAGGCTTCAAATTCCACACGCAGTTCTGAAGCGGCGCTGTTGAGTTCATCAATACGCTGTACCAGATCATCAGATGCGACGAGTGTGACCGGTACAAGCAGATCCTGCATGACGGGATTCTGGTTCAGTGTACGTCTGAACTTTTCATAGTTCACTCTCTGCATGGCACCACGCTGGTCTACGATCGCAAGTCCGGTATCGGTGGAACAGAGAATCCACTGTGATTTGTACTGACCGATGACTTCCATCATCGGCATTGTGTATTCAGGTTCTTCCGGTTCAGATGTACCGTTCAGTTCTTCCAGCTGGGCATTGAGCTGTCTTAACAGTGCTGCATCTTCTTCCTGTTCCGCCAGAATCTGCTTTCTGGTTTCTTCACTCATATCAAACAGCAGCGGTCCGGGTGTTTCTTCCGGTACCGGCGCAGGTATGTCTTCTGTAGATACAGGTACATGCACTTCTTCTATCTGCGGCAGCGGTGCTGCTGTGGCCGGTGCAGGTGTATAGACAGGTTCAGGTTCTTTCACTTCCGGCTGTACAGGAGTCAGAGCATCTGTATCAAAAGACAGTGGTTCATAATACTCCTGACGGACTTCGTGTATTTCTGCACGGGGTGCGATATCATTGCCGCCAAGAGCTGCTCTGACCTGTTCTCTGATCAGATATTCCAGCTGTATTTCCTTGGAAATACGAACTTCCCATTTGGAAGGATGTACATTGACATCGAGCAGATGCGGGTCCATTTCCACGGATAATACACAGAGCGGGAAGCGTCCTTTGGGCAGGAAGTCTTCATAGCCATCCTGGATGGCTTTGTAGAGTTTGTATGTTTTTACCATTCTTCCGTTGAGGAAGACATTCATCATATTGCGGGATGCACGGGAGACATCCGGTTTTACAAGATAGCCTGTGACATGGTAGTCGAAGTCACTGAAGTCTACTGGGATGGCATTCTCTGCAGCTGCGCGTCCGAAGACGGCGTACATTACTTCAAGCAGATCACCTTGTCCGCTGGTACGGAAAGCATCTCTGCCTTCATTGATGAGATGGAAGGCAATTTCAGGGTGAGATAAGGCAAAGCGGGAAACGACATCCTGAATCAGGGATGCTTCATAGGAACCGCTGCGCATGTGCTTAAGACGTGCGGGTGTCTGGTAGAAGAGATCTTCGACGGTGATCTCAGTACCCTGGTTGCAGGGATAGGAAGCTGCGGATACGGTCTTGCCATATTCAATGACAATACGGGTGGAGTCCTTGCCGTCGGATGTACATAGAGTAACCTTGGATACAGAGGCAATGGAAGGCAGGGCTTCACCGCGGAAGCCTAATGTACCGATGGTCCACAGATCATTCTGACCACGGATTTTGCTGGTGGCGTGACGATGAAAAGCCATTTCGGCATCTTCACTGTCCATACCGCAGCCGTTGTCCTGAATGGTAATACGGGAGATGCCTCCCTGTTCAATGATGATGCTGATGCGGGTAGAGCCGGCATCAATGGCATTCTCGACGAGTTCCTTTACAACACCCATAGGGCGTTCTACGACTTCGCCGGCTGCGATCATATTGGTTGTCTGTGAATCTAACTGTTTTATTCTTCCCATAGTTCTTTCCCTGTGCAGAATATTATACAATATTATGTATCCGGAAAGAGGTTTTCATGCGACTGAAAGACGAATACAGAGAAGAGACCATTATCAACAAATCACGTTTTATTGCCTGTGTTATGCCAGCACGTACAGAAGAAGAGGCACGTGACTATATCGAATACATCCGCGATGAATTCCGTGATGCCAGTCATGTATGTACTGCTTACATGCTTGGCGAGAACAATATGATTCAGCGTTCAAGTGATAACCATGAGCCTTCAGGTACAGCAGGAGTGCCGATGCTGGAGAGTATCCGCAAGAGCGGACTGTCCGATGTGTGTGCCTGTGTAGTCAGATATTTTGGCGGTATCAAGCTTGGTGCGGGCGGTCTGATCCGTGCGTATTCCGGTTCGGTAGCGGATGCATTGGCGCATGCGCCGAAAACCATTGAAGTACCGCTGGATGAGTGGCGTACGACGTATCCGTATGATCTTTCGGGTACAGTGGAAGGCTGGCTGCGTCGTAATACGGATATTGTGGATCTGATCTATGATGAACAGGTGACATGTATTTTCCAGACGGATCGCAAGGATGTGGCACAGAGGATCAAGGATCTTTCCCGTGGTGTCAGTGAGCCTGTCTTTATTCAGACAGTATATAGAGATCGTGATGTAGAAGAATGACGAGCAGTCGTCATTTTTCTTTTGGGTACAGAAAAGGACCGCAGCCTGCGATCCTTGGGTGTTTGATTACTTGCTGAGTTCTTCTGTGATTCTGCAGATTTCTTCAATGTAGGAACCGATTGTATCGATTGTATCCTGCAGAGGAGCATCTGTAGTGATGTCAACCTTTGCCAGCTGTGCCAGACCGATGGGATCCAGTGTGCTGCCGGCTCTGAGAACTGCCTTCCAGTCATCAACTGCAGGCTGGCCTTCTTCGTCGATTCTCTTAGCTACCTGTGTGGCAACTGTCAGACCTGCGGAATATGTGTAGGAGTACAGACCCATGTAGTAGTGAGGCTGTCTCATCCATGTCAGAGCTGCATCATCGTCGATTTCAACAGCATCGCCCCAGAAGTTCTGGAGTGTTTCCTTCTTGATCTTGGAGAGTACTTCAGCGTTAACGCTGCCGCCCTGGTCGATGATCTTATAAACTTCTCTCTGGTATGCTGCTTCGAGGAGGTGAGTTACAAAGTTGTGGTAGTATGTCTTGCCTACCATGGAGCTCAGTACCCATCTCTGGAAACGAGGGTCTGTGTTTGTCTTTAACATGTAGTGAGTCATGATGAGCTCGTTGCATGTAGAAGGTGCTTCAACGAAGTATCTGGATACTCTTGTATCGAAGATGCTCTGATTGCTGTTGGCTGCCTTGAAGTGACCGGCATGACCGAGTTCGTGTGCGAGTGTGAATACGTCAGCCATTCTCTGGGAGAAGGAGAGCAGGATGTAGGAGTTCTTGCCGTAAGGAGAAGAGCAGAAGCCGCCTGTGCTCTTGCCCTGGTTCTGAGCGAAGTCGATCCATCTCTGATCGAAGGCGTCGTTTACCATTGCCAGGTAATCTTCACCCAGGCAGGATAAGCCTTCCTGGATGTACTTCTTTGCTTCAGGGATTGTTACAGAGGGAGAGTATGTGGGATCTACCGCAATCTTGAGGTCTGCGAATGTCATCTTGTCGAGACCATAGATCTTCTGCAGGAGCTTTGCATACTGTCTCATGTAAGGAGCAAGCTTTGTTGTGATCATGTCGATCTGACGATCATACATTTCACGTGTTACCTTCTGGTCTTCGAGCAGATAGTCGAATACGGATGCATAACCTCTGAGATTAGCCATTGTCTTTTCATATGTAACACGGGCATTGTATGCAGTAGCTGTTGTGTTTTCATACTGCTTCAGCTTCTTGGAGAAGGCCCTGAATGCTGCTCTTCTGACTGCTGTGTCAGGTTCATATTCATAGTCATCTTCAAACAGGGAGTAGCCGAGAGGGTATTCCTTGCCGTTGACTGTGAAGTTTTCAAACTGCATATCTGCGAGCTTGGAGTTGTTATATACGTTGTAAGGTGTGTTGAATGTCTGGCCTAATGCAGCGAGTACCTTTTCTGTTTCGGGAGACAAACGGTGTGCCTTCATAACCAGCAGGTCTTCGAGGTAACCCTTGTTGCCCTTGGAAATGGCAATTGCCTGACGGATGACTTCTTCATCCTGTTCAACGATTTCAGAGTCAACGAAGCTCAGGCGGGCAGCGATCTGTGCCTGCTGAGCAAACATCTTCTGTGCTCTCTGTGCATTGTATGTGTCGTAGTAGTCTACTTCGACAGCCAGATGGCAGTAGTTGCCTGTCAGAGTCAGGAGTCTTTCTGTTTCCTGGTAGTCATTCAGACATGCTTCGATCATTTCGGGAGTGTTCAGCTTGCCCTTGTACTTTTCTTCCATTTCAAGGGAGAGCTTGTCTGCCTTAGCGGCATCAGCGAACATTTCTTCTTCTGTAGCGTAGATCAGGGAGAGGTCCCATGTCAGTTCTACAGGTACATCTTTTCTTCTTTTCAGTTCCATTTTGATTCTCCGTTTCTCAATAGAACTAGTATACATTGATCATGCTACATGAACAAAGAAACAGCACATGAAAAGAAGATGGTTATTCGCCATCTTCTGCTTCTTTTTCAATAAACATGATGTTCATATCGCATCTGGTATCAATGCCGGGGATGTGTCCGTCACTGGTGTACTGCCATATGTCGAAGGTATAGGGATACTTGGGATAACTGTCATAGTCAGCGACCCAGAAGCGGTAGTCCTGAAGATAGTCCAGATCGAACAGTTCATCATAGAGCTGTGAGCTGTTGTAGATCATCGGAGTATAGCCGGCATCTTCAATCCGGCGCAGGAAGGTTACGGCCATGCGTGTCTTCTCAGTTCGATCGAGTTCTTCTACACGATGGGTATTGCCGCCTTCATCGCCTTCTTCCATGTCAAATACGACCGGAAGCTGGATATCGTAGCCGCGCAGTCTTTGAATAACATACTCTGCTTCCTCCCCTGCTTCAGCGACAGTAGTTGCCTGGGAGAAGAAGTAGACACCGATCATGATGCCGTTTTCAGCTGCGCTTTCCATGTTGTATTCGAAGTATTCGTCATCATTGATATAGCCGTATTCATAACCGCGATAGCCCACGCGGATGAACGCGAAGTCAATGCCGGCATCTCTGACTTCTTCCCAGTCGATTTCCTTCTGGTGATGAGAGACATCGATTCCCTGCAGTGAGGTATACCGGTCATCTTCATAGGACAGCAGGTCGCCATTCCATTCCAGATTTGACCAGTCATAGTCGTGCTGAGGATAGTCGGTGCCTTCATAGGGAATCAGATCAGAGTTGTATGTATGGGGTACATTTCTGAATAATTCACGGAGAATACCGCTGAGTACAGCAGCGAGGCACAGACATACGACAATGAGTCCGATGATTCCATAATTCTTTTTTCTGCGATGTCTGTATCTGCGCATAGATCTCCTTTAATTACATTAATCCGGATACGAAAGCTGCCACAGCCAGGCCAGCGGCCATGATGGCTGTGAATAAGTAGTTATGACGTGCCTTGCCGGCTGCGGATGTGCAGCTGATGAGGTACTGGGAAGCGGCTGCGATGATGCATACCATGTACTGAATGTGATCCTTCTCAGAGGCTGAGAATAAAGCTGCCGCAAACATGAGGATCATAGGTACTTCCATGACTTCGGCAGTGGACTTGATGGCTCTGCCGATGGAGAATTTTTCTTCGCGGTTTACCAGCTGGGCAATGATGCCTGTAAGCATCAGTACTGCTAATACCAGCAGACCTCTGAGGAAATTATGGAAGACAATGCAGTTGAAGATCAGTGTCAGAGCACAGACCGTAAAGGTGGCATGTACTGTAAATGTTCCGCTTTCGGAAGGATGTCTGAGATTCACCAGAAGCGGCAGAAAGTCTTCCTTATGTACATTCTCACGAACTCGTGTATAGGATTTCTTTGCGGCTGTCACAAAGAAGTTCGGCTTCTTCGGCTCCAGCGGTACAGGTTCCGCAATTTCTTCGGAAGTGACTTCTGCTTCAATGATCGCAGCAGGTGTTTCGATCACTTCTGTAAGTTCCGGTTCAGCTGTTTCTTCTTCAGGAAGCTTCAGTTCAATCACTTCTTCCTCTTTCACAGGTTCTTCTGTGTTTTCAGGTTCTTCTTCTGTTACGGATTCCTGTTCAGCAACAGCTTCTTCCTCTGCTTCAGGCTCTGCTGTTTCCGTTGCAGCTTCTTCAGCTTCTTCAACTTCTTCCGGTTCAGCAGCTGTTTCTTCTGCGGGTGTTTCTGCAGTTTCTTCCACAACTGTTTCTTCTGTAATTGTACGTTCTGCTGTTTCCTGTTCTTCTGCAACAGGTTCGAGGACAATTGTATCAGGGGTGGATTCAGCAGTTTCAACAGGAGCACCGCAGTAGCCGCAGAATCTTACGCCTTCCGGTAATTCTTTACCGCATTTTGTACAGATCATATGTATTCCCTCCGGGATGATTTTCTATAGCAAACATTATAACATGTGTATGTTTTTAATGTCTTATGTCCCCATTAAGGTACGGGAGTCTTTTTATCTCGCAGTTATAGTGGATTATCTGTATAATATGTTATGAATTTATCAAAGGAGGCTAATCCTAATGAGCAGAAGATATTGTATTAACTGCGGTGATGCTCTGGCGGAAGGTCAGAAGTATTGCATTAACTGCGGTACTGTGAATGAAGAACCTAAGAAGAAAAAGCTTGAAAATACAGAACCTCTGAATTACGTTCCTGTTCCTGAAGAACCGGCTGAGCCCGTTGAAGTAGCACCCCTGCCTGTATTCCCTGAGGAGCCTGAAGAACCTGCTGTTCCTGTGGTTGAAGAAACTGCAGAGCTCGAAGTTGAAGAAGCTGCGGAAGATATTCCTGCTGAGGAAACAGTGGAAGAACCTGCTGAAGATGCGGCTGAGGAAGAGACAGCTGATACTGGTCTGGTAACATTCCCTGAAACTGAAGATGAGGATGAAGAAACTGAACCGATCGTGGAAGCTGCGGAACCTATGGAAGAAGGCGATGGTACAGAGGAATTGCCGGTGATTACAGAGGAAGATGCAGATGCGCATATGAATCCGATGCTGGCTGATACAAATTCCATTCCGGCAACAGATACTGCTGAAATTATGATTCAGGAATTCCCGACACAGAAGCGTTCTGCCGGTGGTACGGATATTCTGGATGGTACTCCGATTGATGAGAGTGTTACTACTCGTGTATATCAGCGTCCGATGGGTCCTGAGGCGGCTGCAGAAGCTCTTACAGAAGAATCAGAGACTGTGGATGAAGATTACTATGAGGATGAAGAAGAAAGCTCCAGCCGTACTGAACTGCTGATTGCAATTCTGATTATCCTGCTGGCTCTGCTGATTGGTGCTTTCGCTTATATCTGGTTCCTGCGTCCGGATCTTCTGCATCGTAAGCCGAAGCCTGCTGCTCCTGCTGTTTCTGTTGTTGATTCTGAAGGCAGTGAAGTAAGTTCTGCTGTTGATTCTGAGAATCCTGAAATTATCGTGGATTCTGAACAGGGTGATGCAGCTGATACTCCTGATTCTGTTGAACTGAGCGATGGTAAGGAAACCATTGATCTGACAAAGCCTTCTGCTGTGATTGATCCGCAGTATGCTGATGGCGATCCTGTCAGTGTTCCGGATGTTGATCCTGATTCTGTCATTGGTTATGCAAATGTACATGTTGAATCTCTGCTGGTTCGTGATGGTCATTCCGTTACAGCGGAAATTCTGGGTCACGCAAGATATACTGCCCATTACGAAGTTATCGATATCTTCGATGATGGTGAGTATACATGGTATGAAATCGCTGATGATATGTGGATTGCCGATTCTGCAGGTCAGTGGATTACATTCGAAAAGTAATGATTCATTAAGCGTCCGAAAGGGCGCTTTTTATTATGATCAGAATAATCATACAAATTGACATGGTCATGGTTGGTAGGTACTGTATTGTGTGTTTGGAGAATTAATATGAAGAAACTGATAGGTGATAAGGCTTTTTATAAAGCTGTACTGGTGATTCTGATCCCTATCGTTCTGCAGAACTTTGTAACGAACTTTGTTAACCTTCTGGATAATATGATGGTTGGTCAGCTGGGTACGCTTCAGTTCAGTGCGGTATCGATCGTGAATCAGCTAGTTGGTATATTCAATCTTGTGACTTTCGGTTCTATGGCTGCAGTGGGTATCTTCTCTGCACAGTATGCCGGAAACAAGGATGATCGCGGTATTAAACAGTGTCTGAATCTGAAGGTACTGATGTGCTTTGCAATCTTCATTACCGGTACATTGGTATTTCTGTCCAATGGCAGCCGTCTGATCTCTCTGTATCTGAATGAGAATACGAATACTGCGGAGAATATTGCCGTAACCTTAGGTGCTGCCCAGCAGTATATGAAACTGGTGCTGATCGGACTTCTGCCGTTTGTTCTGGTGCAGGCACTGACTTCCACTCTGCGTGAAACCGGTGATACGTTCCTGCCGATGGTTTCTTCCATTGTTGCGGTGCTGGTGAACTTTGTATTCAACTATCTGCTTATCTTCGGTCATCTCGGTCTGCCTCGTCTGGGTGTACGTGGTGCGGCGATCGCGACGGATCTTTCCCGTTTCGCTGAACTTGGTGTCATTCTGATTGCATGCTATAAGAAGAAGGAATCCCATAAGTTCCTGTTTGCGGATATTCCGCTGATGCAGGTACCGGGCGGTCTGATCAAGAGGGCTGCTCTGCAGGGATCCCCGCTGATCTTCAA
>JAZUHS010000109.1:0-3421 GCA_045641845.1 Bulleidia sp.
CAGCAGTTAAGTGCAAGCATAGGATCATGAAGAGCTACCAATGCACTTCTTTTACCTTCCTTCAGCCAGTCGGAAATAATAGACAGAATGCGATAACGGTAACGGAAATCCAATGCACTTTCCGGTTCATCCAGCAGAAGCAGGCTTCCTTGTGAAGCAAGTGTTCTTGCCATGATGCACAACTGCTTCTGTCCTTCGGAAAGATGCATGTAGTTCTCTTCTGCTCTGTCTTTCAGGCCGACTCTCTCAAGAAGAAACAATGCCTCTTCTTTCATCTTCTTTGTCGGCTGTTCCAATAGTTTCAATCTCGTATTGAATCCCATCAGTACCACATCCAGCGCCGAGATATCAATTGTGATACCGCTTCTTTGCGGGATGTAGCTGATGTTTTCCGCGATTTCCCGTGCGTTCATTTCTTCCAGTGCATAACCATCCAGAATACAGGAACCTTCATGTTTCATAATGGAACAGATACATTTCAGTAAGGTTGTTTTACCGCATCCGTTTGCGCCAAGGATGGCAGTCAGCGCACCTTCCTCCAGAACAAAATTCAGATTCTGAATAATCTTCTTCTCTGCATATCCTGCAGAAAGATTTCTGACTTCAAGTCTGCTCATACATTTCTGCCCTTTCCTGTGATCAGCCAGATCAGAAACGGTGCACCAATCAGACTGGTAAAGATACTGACCGGCAGTTCCGCAGCCGCAGCACTTCTTGCAGGAATATCCGCAGCCAGAAGGATACAGCTGCCAATGATTCCGCTGAAAAACATTGTTGCCTGCCTGTTATCCTTCATCAGCAGCCTGGCGGCATGCGGTGCAAGCAACCCCACAAAACTGATCAGTCCCGTAAGAGATACAACTCCCGCAACTGCCAGCGTCGCAAGCAGCAAAGAAGCAAAACGCAGAACTCCGACATTCACCCCAAGCATCCGCGCCTCCCCTTCTTCCGCAGACAGCAGAATAATCTGTCTGTGCAAAAGAAGCAGTGCAATGCACGCAAGAACAATCAGTACACAATTCAAACCGATCCTGTGAATACTGATGCCGTTCAGACTGCCCATCATCCAGTATTCTATCGCTGCAAGTTCTTTTTCGGGATCTGCAGTCAGTTTTAAAGCCATCAAAACAGTCTGCGCCAATGCATGCACGGCAATACCAGCCAGGACAATCGTTGTACTCCTGCCGGAACGGTCCAGTCTTGAAAGAATCAGCGCCGCTGCAACTGCAATGAATGCGCCGGCAAAAGCAGATATTGTCACTGCAGCATTGGACGAAAGAAAGAGAATACCTGCCGCAGCCCCGGCACTTGCTCCGCTGCTGACACCGATAATATCGGGAGAAGCCAGAGGATTGCGGAATACGGTCTGATAGACAAAGCCGCTGATTCCTAACGCAAATCCTCCGATCATTCCTACAATCACCCTGCTTAATCGTAATGTCTGAAAAACTCTGATCTGCATCGCATTGCCGGCCAGGATTTCTGACAGCCGTAGAGGATATTTTCCAATGAATAAACCTGCAACAGACAGAACGATCATCAGACAGATTCCGCCGATCAATAATGCCTTACTTGCTCGAGTATGTGAAACCATAGAATGTCTCATAAAACTCATCGATGATCCGCCTGCAGTCCTCTACTGTAATGCAGTCAGGATGCAGAGTATTAGCAAGCCATACAGCACCGAGAATTCCCGAAGGAAGCGGGCTGTCCCAGCTTTCCGCATCATTGGGGATCTTGTAAACATTGCCGTTTTTTACAGCTTCGCACTCTGCAAGAGCTTCATCATTCAGCACTTCTTCAACAGAATATTTTGCATCTGCAGCAAGAATAATATAAGAAGGGTTCCAGTCAAGAATCTGCTCATAACTGACTTCCGTCCAATATGTATCTCCAATCCCGGCGGCAACATTCCTGCCGCCGGCACGGGTAATCAGATCACTTTGATACATTGCACTTCCTGCAGTAGATAAAAGCCCGGAATTCCCTCCAAAATATACAGATACAGGGTCTGTATCCTTCAGTTTCTCCTCAAGATAACGACTCTGCTTTCCTATATAAGACACCAATTCTTCTGCTTTTTCTTCCACATTGGCTGCTTTGGCAATCAGCTGTACAGCTTCAAGCAGCTGCTGTTGTGACTCAGGATTGATCAGAACAGCATCAATTCCAAGTTCATCCAGAGTTTCCGCAGCATTCCTGAGTTTCTCGGGAAGTACAACCAGATCCGGTTCCAATGCGGCACATCCCTCCAGATCAAAATCTTTAGCAGAGCCTACAGAAGGAAGATCGATCATTTCCGGAGCACTCAGACTGTATATCGCCCGCTTATCCGCTCCCCCTTCAATCGCTGCAATTCTGTCGGTCAGGTCCAATGACATCAATAAACTTGATCCGATGTAATAACAGCTCACGATCTTTTCAGGTTCTTTTTCGATAGTCACTTCTCTTCCTGCCATATCCTGCAGAATGAGAGGGTAGATGGTTTGTTCGGTTGCAGACATCTGCACAGATGATGGATTGCCTGAACAGGCAGCAGCTGTGAGTGTCATCCACGCAGCCATAAATACGGAAATGTATTTTTTCACTATGTTTTCATATCCTTTCTGATCGTTGTGTTTTTAATAGTATAACGGATTGGTGCAAATCTGTATATCAGCATCAATCCTCAGTATGATAAAATTAGCTGTAAAAATTTCTCACAAAGAAAAGGAGGCGTTTATATGATCACCATCCAGCAATATGTTCGCGTCAAAAACCTGGAAGAAGCCTACCAGCTGAATCAGAAGCGAAATAACCATATTATCGGCGGCATGATGTGGATGAGACTGGGGGACAATTCCATCGGTACAGCAATCGACCTGTGCGACCTTGGCCTTAACACCATCACAGAGACTGATGAAGAATTCTCCATCGGTGCAATGGCAACTCTGCGTCAGCTCGAAACACATGAGGGACTGAATGCATATTCTCAGCAGGCTGCCCTTGAAGCTGTACAGGATATCATCGGTGTACAGTTCCGTAATCTTGCTACCGTCGGCGGCAGTATCTGGGGAAGATTCGGTTTTTCCGATGTTCTGACATTCTTCCTGTCCATGGATTCCTATGCAGAGCTCTATAAAGGAGGCATTGTTCCGCTGGAAGACTTTGCGAAAATGCCGAAGGACAATGACATTCTTGTTCGTATTATTGTCAGAAAACACCCCGGAACGATCCTCTACAATGCAATGCGCATCCAGCGTACGGATTTCCCTGTCATCACATGCGCACTTTCCTGTATAGAAGGAAAAATCCGTGCTGTTGTCGGCGCACGTCCCGGCGCTGCAGTAGTTGTCTATGATGATAACGGTCTGCTCAAGGATGGTATTACTGCACAATCCGCTGCGGCATTTGCGGAATATGTTGCCGGTTCCGTTGTGAC
>JAZUHS010000110.1:0-13291 GCA_045641845.1 Bulleidia sp.
ATGATGGCATCTCACCGCTTAACTTCATTACCAGAGCCTTCTTTGATCAGGTGGTAGCTATACTGCAGAGAGATGGCGTCGGCAAGCTCAGAATGGGCATGCTGAATGAACTGATCATCTCAACCGGTGTCATGGAATTCTTCTACAGCTACTATCGTATCGACATTAACTTCCTGCAGAACCTTTCTGCAGCGACTTATGAAAGCAGCTACGCAGACAGCCGTATTCTCGTATCAAGAGCAGATGGCAAGGGCACCAAGCGTACGCGCAAGAGCGGTCTGAAGGTTGCCTTTACCGAACCGGTGCAGTTCGGTATTGAAAACCTCAGACAGATCCGCAAAATGCTGGAGCTGACCAATGAGAACATTGCTTTAGTAATTGGAGAAAACGGCAAGATCAAGGGTCTGACGGATGATGAAACAACCAGAAACGAATGCGAGATCCGCATTATGGGACATCTGGCCTGGACGATCCGCTTTGAAAGCGACAAGTCCATCTCCTACAACAACGGTCACTACCATATCTTCGTTCCGCATACTGCCGACCTCAACCTGCGCAACTTCCTCAGTACGCTGGCTGATCCGATCAGCGAGGATGAAGTTGAGGCACTGAGTGAAGTCATCGTTGAAGCTGCCAAGCAGATTCACGGTACGATCATCATGATTTCCACTCCCAATGAGATCGAAGCGGAGACAGCACGCATCACGGAAAGCAAATATGCGATCGGCATCAACAAGATCAATCTCTTCCAGAACAAGGATATGATCGGCGCCCTGACTTCCATCGATGGTGCTGTATTAATGGATACCCAGTGCAACTGCGGCTGCATCGGTGCCATTCTGGATGGTGATGTTGTCACAAGAGGCTCCATGGCTAGAGGAGCACGCTATAACTCCACACATAACTACGTCATGCGCAGAGCTATGTTCGGCATGCATTTCACCGGCATTGTCATTTCCGAAGACGGTACCGTGGATGCCATCAACGAAGAACGTATCTACCGCATCAATATCAACAGAGAATAAGACATCCCTTAAGACAGGATGTCTTTTATAAGAAAGGAGCTTTCTTATGTCCCCTGAAGAACTGATCAGTACACTTGCCATAGCGGCAAGATTAAAATCAAATACACGCCACTGCTGGATCGATCCTGAGCGTAAGGAAAGTGTCGCCGACCACAGCTGGCGCATATCCCTGATGGCCATGCTGATATCCAATGAACCGGAATTCGGAGATGATGACATGAACAAGGTTATCCGCATGTGTCTGATCCATGATCTTGGTGAAGCCTTTACCGGTGATGTGCCTGTCTTTCTTAAAACAAGCGCCGATACGGAAAAGGAAGATGATGTCTATGCGAAGTGGGTGGAGCAGTTTCCGGATGCATCACGCGAAGAATGGCAGGCACTGCTTACGGAAATGAATGCACTGGAAACACGTGAAGCAAAGATCTATAAAGCACTTGATAAGCTGGAAGCTCTGATTTCTCATAATGAAAGCGACATCTCTACCTGGCTGCCGCTGGAGTATGATCTGCAGTTAACCTACGGCAAGGAGAATGTGAAGTTCTCACCGTATCTTTCCGCACTGATGAAAGCTGTGGATGAATGGACGCTGCGCAAGATTGCAGAAAACAGATAAATCTTTCTGAGTGTACAAATTCATGTACATTGGCTGTGTTTCAATACAGCTATGATGGATGAAAAACTATACTCAAAGCTGATGGAAGAGAAAATCCGCAGAAGCGGACTGAACAGAAAACAGATTGTACAGAAGGCAGGACTTGAACAGAGCTATGGCTATAAGCTTCTGAAAGGCACACGCAGAACAAAGCAGAGGGATTATCTGCTTGCGCTGTATCTGGCTTTAAGATGCACTCTTGAGGAAACGCAGCAGTTTCTGGATCTTTACGGCATGCCGGTTCTTGATGAAGGAAAGAAGCGTGATCGGGTACTGATGCAGGCATTTACGGATCATCTGAGTGTGGAAGATACAGATGATCTTCTGGAAAACAGGGGATGTGCATTGCTCAGAAATGCTCTTTACTGATTCAGTCTTAAGATGCATGAATTTCAATGAAAAAGATGTGATCAATGCATTAACTTTTTGTGAATTTCATGATATTATGCTTTCGGTTTTAAATTAACAGGAGGTACTTTCGTTGAGCAAACAGGATGCAATCCAGGTCGAAGGCGTTGTTGAAGATATCAATTCCAATGTCTTTGTTGTTAAGCTTCAGAACGGCATGACAGTACGTGCTTCCCTGGCAGGTAAGATGAGAATCAATCACATCAGAATTCTGCCCGGTGACAGAGTTACAGTTGAACTGTCTCCTTATGATCTGACAAACGGAAGAATCACATATCGATTCAGATAATACGGCATAACATGCCGTATTTTTTCTATATTCTTAAGGGAGAAAACATATGAATAATGAACGTCTTGAAAAGCAGCTTCAGTTCATTCTGGAACTGGACAAGGAAAAGAATATCTTCAGACAGACACATCTGTCCAATCATGGAAGAAGAGAGAATGATGCCGAGCATGCGTGGCACATGGCGATCATGGCTGCACTGTTAAGTGAATACAGCAATGAGAAGGTAGATGTACTGAAAGTCATCCTGATGTGTCTGATTCATGATGTTGTGGAAATTGATGCCGGTGATACCTATGCCTATGATGAAGAGGGAAAGAAGTCACAGGCCGCAAGAGAACAGGCGGCCGCCGACCGTCTTTTCGGACTGCTGCCGCAGGATCAGGGAACGTATTTCCGCGCTCTCTTTGAAGAATTTGAAGCATATGAAACAGCAGAATCCAGATTTGCGCATGCGATGGACAATGTACAGCCGTTTCTGCTGAATGATTCCAATGATGGCGGTGACTGGCGTGAACATGGTGTTTCCATTACGCAGGTACTGGGACGTCAGTCCAAGACTGCTCTTGGTTCTAGGACTCTGTTTGACTACTGCTATGAAAAGCTTGAGAATCACACAGCAAGAGGCAACATCAAAGAAGATCGCAAGGGGAGATGATACTTGTTAAGCAGGCAATGATTCAGATAAAATAATTAGAGACAGGATAAGACCATGGACGAGAGAAAGATTCACGAATTCAGAAATTACCGGACATCCGCAAGATATATCTTTTCCTTTCTCATGCTCTATCCGCTGAAATGGATCATCCCTGAACTGCAGAGACTGATTCCGATTGATGTTCTGTTCTATGCGTCCATTGCCATCGCTGCTGTGCTGCTGTATACGTTTAGTGCATTTCTTTCGGCTGTGATTCCGATCTTCCGCCGAAAAGGCTGCTGGTGGATTCAGGATGACATGATTCTGATTCAGAAGGAAATCAACGGTGTAACTTATCGGCTGGAGAATCTGCAGGAGCTTTTCTATGCCGATCCGATGATGCTGGGACTGTTATGGAAAAAGAAGTGTGTGCTGGAGGCAAAGACTAAGAAGTACAGCGTCACCATTCACTCTCTTCCTTTGCAAGGTCACCTGCAGAGAAATGAGTCGGAGCTTTGGCCGCTGTTTACGGAATTAAGAAACAGGCATCTGGATCTTAAGCGTGTCAATGATTCACAGGGTCATACCGTAGACTACTGGTACCGTGTACCAAGAGCTCCTCGACCCAAACCTGTGATGGACCGCCGTTTCTGGCGCTGAATATATATGTGAAACCGGGAGGGTGTGCAGGCATCCTCCTTTTCTCATGAATAATGCGGGGATTATTGCTTTTCATCATCCCTGCAAACGCATAAAATAATAGCTGAGGGTTTTTATTATGTTAGTGTATCAGAATGTTTTCTATCCTTTGGCCGGTGAGTACAGAACACTCCATATCTGGCTTCCTGACAGCTATTACTACAGTCTGGATGAGAGATATCCGGTGATGTATATGTTTGATGGTCATAATCTATTTGATGATCAGGCGGCAACGTATGGCCGTTCCTGGCGCATGTGCGATTTTCTTGCGGAATGGGACAAGCAGATGATCATCGTAGGCATGGAATGTTCTCATAACGGCAATGATCGCATGTATGAATACTCTCCTTATCCCTGGCGTTCAAAGAACAAGGCTAGACAGGTCAGAGGCGATGAAACCATGAAGTGGGTGACGGAAGTGGTCAAGCCGATGATTGATAATATCTTCCGTACATGGCCTCATCGTGAGGCAACTGCCATCGGCGGCGCTTCCATGGGTGGTTTGATGGCTCTGTACGGGGTCATGCGCTATAATCATGTCTTCTCCAAGGCGGCATGTCTTTCTTCCGGTGTCTTCCGCAACTTAGGCAATCTGAAGAGAGATCTGGAAAGTTCGCATATCGCTGATGATACGAAAGTATATATCGGCTGGGGAGAGATTGAAGCCGGCAAGGCAGCCCGCAACGGCAACAATGAAACTGATACACGTGAAGCCCGCGGTACTTATAAATTCGAACGTATGCTGCAGGAAAAGAGTGCAGAGACATATCATTATTTCCAGCCCGATGGCCATCATAACGAGGAAGACTGGGAGAAACAGGTTCCGATCTTTATGAACTGGCTCTGGTGCAACCGAGGCTGATATGAGCAGAAGCGACTGGGAACATTATGCCTCGATGTACGGCATGTATCTCTTTTCGAGAAGAGATCTGTACCGTCAGCTTGGCGAGATGATCCGTGAACAGGTAAAGGGACTGCATGTCCTGGAGATCGGCTGCGGCAATGGTGTTCTGACACGGACATATGGCGAAGTCTGTGCCTCTGTAACAGCGATTGACTATACCGCAAGGATGATCACGGAAGCACAGAAGAAGGAAACTCCGGATCATATCCGTTTCAAGGTGGAAGATGGCAGGGCATTGAACTATGGCGAACGCAGCTTTGATGCCGTGGTGATTGTCAATGGTCTGGATCAGTTCATGGAACCGGATAAGATCCTGCAGGAAACCGCAAGAGTACTCAAGGATGACGGTATTGTCATTCTTGCGACATATATCGGTGAAGACAGAAAAAGAGGAGGCATCTATCGAGATGCAAGACTCTTTGGCCGAGAAATCGTCTATCATCACTGGTCGGCCAGAGAACTGATTTCCTATCTGGAAGAACAGGGATGGGTCATGATCAGTCAGGAAACCCTGATGACTTCAGAGCCTTTCCTGTACTGCACAATGCGCCGCAGGGAGACAATCAATCGTGCCGATGATTCCGTCATCAGTACAGCTTCCGAAGAGCTCTGGATGCCTCTGGTCAGCCGTATCAATGTATCGAAGGAATTCCCCAATATTCTTCATGACCGTCCGGCTCTGGAAATTGAGGATAAGCTTCCCGAGATTGCAAAGCATCTTCCCGAAGTATCGGAATACTACCGGATGTCCTATGCCGTTCTTTCTGCGAAAACAGAGCGCATCATCAATATGTGCAGAAGCATGTATGAGGATCTTCTGACCGTGAATATCAAAGCTTCACTGGAGACATTCTCCTTAAGATGCGGCGGCAGAACGGATATCTTCTACGAACAGGATGATCCTGAAACTCTCTCGATCCGTGAAGCATTCTTTCCGTCCTCCTGGTATGACCGCTTCCTTCCGTATGATCTTCTGGATCAAAGATGGATGGAGGAAGTGAAGAAGGAAAAGAAGTGTACAGTACTGATCAATGCCTGCGGAGCATTGAAGGATTACTCCCGAAATGATGTGATTTCTTTTCTGAAGATCGCCGCTTCCTATGGCGAAGTGATGGTTCTCTTTGACGTCGACAGTCCGGCCAACGGCGGTATTCTGGTACAGAAGAATTCTCTCAGGGATACCGTCATGCCGAAGTTTACGCTTGGCTCCATTGAGGATCTGACTTCGAAGCTTCATATGAAGACGGAAGTGCTTTTGACTGAGAATCTCTTTGAAGGCGTCAATCGCAGACATATGAGCGTGGATACAAGACTGCGTATTGATCTGATGCAGCGTCTTGGCTTGAGAAAGATCTATCTTCTTAAAATCTATGGCAATTAAAAAGGCGAAGAACTGTACGATGCAGCTCTTCGCTTTAGTTTTCGGATGAAGTGATGGTTGCGATGAATCGGTTTCTGCCATCTTCCTGCAGGCTGTAGCAGTCGCTGAGACCGCTGCTGTTTGCAGTATGATTCAGTAATGCTTCCAGCACCGGAAGCTGCTCAGAAACGTCCGCATTGGTCTCATAGACAAAGACACTGACGGAAGGCTCGGGATGTTCATAGGATACAAGGCGGATACCACAGTGCAGATCACGTTCCAGCAGAGCTCCGAAGGTAATTCCTGTTTCCCTGTTTTTCTCTTCGATCTGATCTAAAAGATGTCTTCTCTCGAGGGCAGTATGATTGGACAGACGGATCTTGCCTAAGGCAATCAGCTGGGAAGCACTGTATACAAACAGTATGAAACCGAATACAGCCTGCATCTTAAAGGAAAGGGTACTGCTTACAGTCATGATTGCGGCAGCTGCGAATAAGGCAAAGACATGGAAGACAACCGCATAGAGCATGACGTTATATCTTCTTTCACCTAAAGCAGTTAGGGTACCGGCCATAACTGTTACAGCACCATGGAATACACGCAGGTTATGAAGACCTTCCAGTTCATTTGCGCCTACCTTTAACAGAGCCGCAATACCCATGCAGGCATACAGGAAGCCGGTCGCGGCAGCAATCGCTGAAGGCAGATAGATGCGGGAAGGGGAAACCTTATCCATCAGTCTGACATCCGCAGCTTCCGCAAGCCTTACAGCTGCAGGAGTGAAGGTGCTGTTGGTAATGACGGCTACGTGATCAAGATCATAGAAGGATCTGCCGGCAATGGCCTGCTGTACAGCATCGTTGCCTACTTTCTTCGTATAGTATTTGCATTGAAAGCCATAGCGCTTATGTCTGCGTACGGCAATGATGTCAATGCCCTGATCACCGGTCACAGGTGTCATCTGTATATTGTGATAGCCGTTATGTGAAAGATAATGCACACAGGCTTTTTCGTACTGAATTCCGTTCATGTGGACTATTGTACTCCTTTTGCATGAATTATTCATCCTGCAGGTTATAGAGGCAGTCTATTGGTGTCATTAATGCATACAAGGTTTCTTTTGTACTTGAAACGAGTATGATTACAGTAACGAGGTATCCACATGACATTACAGCAGATCTATTATGCACTTACGGTAGCTGCCTGCGGCTCCATGAACCAGGCGGCGCAGAAGCTCTATATTTCACAGCCTACTTTGACCAGTGCGATCCGCGAACTGGAGAAGGAGTGCGGCATTGTCATCTTCACCAGAACCAGCAGGGGTGTTACTGTCACCAATGACGGCAATGACTTTCTCATGTATGCAAGACAGCTGTATCAGCAGTATGAAATGTTAAAGGACAAGTATACAGATGCCGGCAGTCTTCGTCATACCTTTGGTGTATCTACACAGCATTACTCCTTTGCCGTCAAGGCTTTCGTAGAAACTGTCAACCGCTATGGTCTTAACAGCTATTCCTTTTCCATTCAGGAGACAAAGACACTGGATGTCATCAATGATGTCGGCAGTGCCAGAAGTGAAATCGGTGTGCTGTACCGCTCCGGCTATAACCGCAAGTACATCACCAAGCTTCTCGATGATCATGAACTGGTATTTACACCATTGATTGCCGTCAATGCCTATGTTTATCTCTACAGAGAACATCCGCTGGCCTCACGAAAATCCATTACCTTTGAGGAGTTAAGAGATTATCCCTGCCTGTCTTTTGATCAGGGGGAAAACGGATCTTTGTATCTGGCCGAAGAGATTCTGGTTGATAATGAATATGCCCGTATCATCAAGACAAATGATCGGGCAACGATGCTGAATCTGATGGTAGGTCTGAATGGCTATACACTTTGTTCGGGGATCATCTGTGAAGAACTCAACGGCAGCGACTATATCGTCGTACCGTTTGACTCTGATGAAGATAATCCCAATACGGAAATGGAGATCGGCTATATTACCAAGAAACACAGTATTCTTTCGGATATTGCGACAACGTACATCAATGAACTGCAGGCGTACGTCAGCGGTGCAAAGGCATGAGGAATGCTATAATACAGAAAAGGTACAGGTAACAGTATATGAGTATTGACTGGAAAAAGATGAGCAGGGAAGAACTGCAGAAAGCATCTGAAGATCATTATGAATTTCATTTAATTCCCGATGGTGACTGCTATGTCGGTATCTTCCCGTCTTTGCCCGGGTGCGCTGCCATCGGCAAGGATATGGAAGAAACACTGGCAAAGGCACAGGAGAACAAGAGAGCATGGTTTCTGGCACTGCTTCTGAATGCAGTAGATCCTGATGAGCTGAAGAGTGTGGAAGTATTTGCGGAAGATGATCCGGCAATGGTAGAGGAAGAAGTTACGATCGCCGCACCGACAGCCGAGGATCTTGCCATCACGGATTCCGTCATCAATGAAGGGGATGCGATCATTCTTGTCGAAGATGAAAGAATGCGTCTGGAAGAGATCATCAGAGAACTGGAAGAAAAGGGCTATGCCTTTGAAGATCTGGCGATGAGTGATGACTATGGATGCATCTTTGTAAATCTCTACTTTGAAGTCTTTGCGCCGGCAGCTGCGGGAAGCAGAATTGCCCGTCCCTTTAAAAACAAGGCAGTCAATGCGGATGACTTTGACATGATTCTGGATATCTATGAACGCAACGGTTCTCTTGAGGAAGGTTTAAGTGAAGTGGATCAGAAGGCTATTGAAGATGCATACAGCGATGATCATGAAGATGTCACCTTCGGACAGCTATTGGAACAGTATCGTGAAGTATATCTCAGCTCACAGATTCAGAATGTCAATGCCGGTCCTGCGGATGTGGAGATACCGGCGAGCTGGGAAGTGGAAAAAGAAGCAGACGGAAGCGGCTTCTTCTGTACAGATGATGACAGGGGAACGGAATTCTCCATGTATTATTCATCGGTGGATCTGAGTTCCTACGAGAATGACCAGTCTCTGCAGTCTTTACGAAAGATGTATGAGAAGAATGATGAGCTGACACATCTTCGTACCGAAGAGATGGAAGCGGATGGCAGAAAGGGACTGCGCTTTGTCTATGCCAGTGCAGATCAGACAGAAGTCGTCAAGGCCGTCATTGTGAATGGTCAGGAAGGAATTCTCGAAGCAGAATATCGTATTCCTGCCAATTCCCTGGCTTACCTTGCGGAAGATATGGAAAAGGCAGTGGCTTCCATTGTCTTTGCGAAGGAGGAAACAGAATGATCAAGGCAGTCTTCTTTGATATTGACGGTACCCTGGTACCTTTAGGAAAGGATTTCATTCCGGAAAGCACAAAGGATGCAATTCATAAGCTGCAGGAAAAGGGCATTAAGCTCTTTATTGCCAGCGGAAGACCCCGTGCTCATCTGAACATTCTCTGTCAGGATTTTCAGGATATTGCCTGGGATGGCTATGTGATCTTCAATGGCCAGTACTGTATGGATGAAAAGATGAATGTGTTCCATAAGGGAACAATTGATAAAGACAGTTTCCGTACATTGATTCCCTGGATCATGGAGAACAGGATTCCCTGCATGATCATGGAGGAAGATTATACCTATACCAACATTGACTTTAAGGAAGCAGGACTGAACCGTGATATGCCGGTCGATGATCCGATGCGCGCAATGACACACGATACCTACCAGATGGGTGCTTTCATTCCTGAAGAAATGGATGATGAATTCGTCTCTCATGCGTCAGGCATCAAATCCGCACGCTGGACACCGATGTTTGCGGATATTATTCCAAAGGACGGCGGCAAACCCGAGGGTATCATGCGCATGCTGAAAAGACATGGTCTGAAACAGGAAGAGTGCATGGCTTTCGGTGATGGTGGCAATGACATCTCCATGCTTGAATTCGCGTCAATCGGTGTAGCCATGGGCAATGCCAATGACAGTGTCAAATTCCATGCGGATTACGTGACTTCGCACATTGAGGAAGACGGCATCGCCAATGCCCTGAAGCATTTCGGGATCATTGATTAAAGCGCTGAGGCTGAGTTATTCAGCCTTTTTTGATGCAAAAAAAGGGACTCGTGAGAGTCCCTGGATATACTGATCAGTCGCCGAAGGAGATGCCGAGAAGCTTGGATTCTTCGATGATTGCACTGTCAGGATCAACTGTCTTCAGGAAGCCTGCGACTTCAGCTAAAGGAACCTTGACCATTTCATTGTTCTTATAGCCGACCATGTAGCCGTATTCCTTGTTGAGGATCCACTTGCCTGCTTCAGCACCGAGTCTGGAAGAGAATACTCTGTCGTATGCTACAGGAGCACCGCCGCGCTGTACGTGACCGGGAACAGTTACTCTGCATTCACGATTTGTTCTTTCGGCAATCTGTGCTGCCAGTTCATAGGATACGGAAGGATAAGGGCTCTTTGCGAGCTTCTTCTTGTATTCCTTCTTTGTTAATGCTGCATCTTCCTTGGAGATCGCACCTTCAGCACAGGCGATAATTGTAAATCTCTTGCCGGAAGCTGCTCTCTTGTCGATGATTTCGCATACCTTGTCGATGTCGTAGGGGATTTCCGGAAGCAGGATAATATCCGCACCGCCGGCAATACCTGCATGCAGAGGCAGCCAGCCTACCTTATGACCCATGATTTCAACGATGAATACACGGCCATGGGAAGAAGCTGTTGTATGAATTTCATCAATGCATCTTGTGGCAATATCGACTGCGGACTGGAAGCCGAAAGTCATATCTGTTCCCCATGTATCATTATCAATTGTCTTGGGAAGGCAGATGACATTCAGACCTTCTTCCGCAAGAAGGTTGGCAGTCTTTGTGGAGCCGTTGCCGCCCAGCATGACCAGGCAGTTGAGCTGCAGCTTGTAGTAAGTTGCCTTCATTGCTTCGACCTTGTCGAGACCATGTTCATCAGGCTCACGGATTGTCTTGAACGGTGTACGGGATGTTCCCAGAATTGTGCCGCCGACAGTCAGGATGTTGCTGAAGTCGTCTTCTGTAAGGATATGGAAGCGTGAATAGATCAGGCCTTTGTAGCCGTCTTCGAAACCGTAGAATTCAACGGGTTCTTCGGAATTATTGGTGACAGTCTTGAAGACACCGCGCATGGCAGCATTCAGAGCCTGACAGTCACCGCCGCTGGTTAACATACCGATTCTGAGCATAAAGATTCCTCCTGATATCAATTAAATTTGCCTTGTATATGTTAATATAATGATAAGCCTAAATATTAATGCATACAAGAAGTCAAACGATGCAAAAGAATGGATAATACATGGCTTTGGCAAATAGCCGGAAGGAGAAAAACAATGCTTAAAGGCGCAATTTTTGACCACGACGGACTGATGTTCGATACAGAAAAGATCTGGCAGAAGAACTGGAAGGAACTGGCAGATGAAAGAGGCATTACACTTCCTGAAGAATTCAAGCACGACATCTGCGGTACATCCGGTGCTCTGATGAATCAGGTCATTGAAAAGTACTATGGTGTAGAAGACGGTGCACCGATCGCTGCAGAATGCGTCAAGCGTGTGCATGATGATGAAGCAAAACACATTGATCCTAAGGAAGGTCTTGATACAATCCTGAAGATGTTCAGAGAACATGGTGTTGTCATGGCTGTTGCTTCTTCTTCTCCTGAAGCTATGATCAGAAGAAACCTCGCAAACGGCGGTGTTGCGGATTACTTCGAAGCTGTTGTTTCCGGACAGTCCGTAGCACATGGCAAGCCTGCACCGGATATCTTCCTGAAGGCTGCTGAGATGATCGGCATTGCTCCGGAAGACTGCTATGTCTTTGAAGATGCCTTCAATGGTGTAAGAGCAGGTGCTGCAGCCGGATGCAAAACGATCATGATTCCCGATATGACACAGCCTGATGATGAAATGAGAAGTCTTGCGGCATGTGTATGTGTTTCATTGACTGAAGCATCAGAAAAGATTGAAAAGGGCGAACTCTAAGCCAATATGAAAGGAAGAACTCACAGTGAGTTCTTCCTTCTTTTTCTTAGTCCGCGATGGCTGCTTCAAGAGCAACTCTGATCATGTCGTTGAGACCTTTTTCTCTCTGTTCGGGAGTCGTCTCTTCATGAGTGACAAGGGAATCGGAAACAGTCAGGATGGTTGCTGCATTCTTGCCTAACAGCTTTGCGTTGGCATACAGGCCAAAGCTTTCCATTTCCACGCACAGGCAGTTATGAGCGTTGACACCTTCCATGAAGTCATCGTTTTCATGATAGAAGAGATCAGAGCTGTGTGTGCAGCCTTCCACAAGTCTGATGCCTGCTTCTTCAGCAGCCTTTCGCATCTTAGTATTGAGTTCTTCGGAAGGATAGGTTGTATCGGACTCATAGCCGGACTGTACCTTGGCGTAGGAAGATTCAGAATAAGCACTGGTAACCAGAATGGTATCGAAGACATGCAGGTCAGGGGAGTAGGCACCTGTAGAACCTACTCGGATGATGTTGTCTACACCATAGAACTTGAACAGTTCATAGGAATAGATGCCTGTAGTAGGCATGCCCATACCGGAAGCCATGACACTGACAGGCTTGCCCTTGTATGTACCTGTGTAGCCGTTGATGCCTCTGACATTGTTGACCAGAACTGCATCTTCCAGATATGTTTCAGCGATATACTTGGCACGAAGGGGATCACCGGGCATTAATACGCTCTTGGCGAATGCACCGTCTTTCGCATTATTATGAGGTGTTGTCATATAAATTATCTCCTTTTCATCAAATGTATTTCTGCGCTTATTATAGCACAAAAAGAAAACCGAATACCTGTCGGCATTCGGTCAATGCTTACTGCTTTGCGCCCTTGGCACCCTTGGCTGAGGATGCGGAATATGTGGAAAGTACGTTTGTATCGTAGGAGAAGGTCATACGGGATCTTCTTCTTTCTCTTTCCAGAGCCTGCTTTACCAGACGGTCCATCAGCTGACGGAAGGATACACCGCCTGCTTCCCAGAGATAGAAGGCCAGGGAGCCGGGGATGGTATTGATTTCGTTGATATATACCTTCTTTGTTTCAGAATCCATGATGAAGTCGATACGGCATACACCGGAAGCACCTAAGGCACGGAATGTCTTTACTGCCAGATCCTGAATCAGTTCTGTCTGCAGAGGTGAGATCGGGGCAGGTACGATTCTTGCTGTGGAAGCCATACCCTGAGAAGGTGCGGTCTTTGCACCCTTGGCAGACTTGCCGCCGCCCTGATACTTATCCTTGAAGTTGAGCAGTTCATCACCGGAAACGGAACCAACCTGTTCAATAACGGAAGGC
>JAZUHS010000111.1:0-4176 GCA_045641845.1 Bulleidia sp.
GATATACTAGTGTAGCGTGCATGTATTATGCGATGCAGTGAATGAATATGAGGAAAACAGCTATGGATCGTAGTGAACAGAGAGAAAAGGCAATGATCGCTGTATATCAGTATATCCTGGTAAACAGAGACATTGATGAACTTGCCGGTGAAGGTTTCGGTGAAGAAAAGCCGGATGCATACTTTACAGAAGTTATGCATACAGCAGTCGAAAACATTGACCGCTACAAGAATTATATTGACGAAGTACTGAAGGGATGGACATTCGAACGTCTCGGTGCCATTGAAAAGGCAATTCTGGTGAACGGATGTGCAGAGTTTGATCTCAAGCAGACAGACGCTGCCGTCATTATCAATGAATCCGTGGAAATGGCGAAGAAGTATTGTGAACCCGAGAGCTATAAGCTCGTCAACAGCGTACTGGATATTATATGAGCCGCAGGGTTGTACCTGTCAGCCGGCTGATCAGATACATCAGAGAAAGCATGGAGAAGGATCCTGTTCTCCATGGTGTCATGATTGAAGGTGAAATCTCCAACTTCAGAAGACCCTCCAGCGGTCACTGGTATTTCTCCCTCAAGGATGACAAAGCCAGCATACCGGTCGTCATGTTTGCACAAAGCAATCGCAGACTTCCGTTTCAGCCCAGGCAGGGTGATAAAGTCATCCTGATCGGTGATGTTACGGTATACGATGCGGAAGGGCGAATGCAGATGATTGCTTCGGATATGAAGCCTACCGGCATCGGTGATCTGTATCTGCGCTTAGAGGCATTAAAGAAAAAGCTGAATGCGGAGGGTCTCTTTGATCCTGCCCACAAGAAGCCGATTCCTTCCTTTGCCATGAATCTGGCACTGGTTACCGGAAACAATACGGCAGCCAGGGAAGATGTGCTGATTACATTAAAGCGCAGATGGCCATTGGCAGAGATTCATGAATATCCCTGTCCTGTACAGGGGATGGAAGCTGCACCGAAGATCATCGAATCTTTACGTAAAGCAGATGCAGGAAATCATCAGATTATTCTATTGGTCCGCGGTGGCGGATCGTTAGAGGATCTATGGTGTTTCAATGATGAGATGCTGGCAAGATGCATCTATGACCTGCATACACCTGTAATCAGCGGTGTTGGTCATGAGATAGATACAACGATCGCTGACTATGTTGCCGATCTTCGTGCCAATACGCCAACCGGAGCAGCGGAAGCTGCGGTACCGGATGCCAATGAAATTCATGTGCAGCTGATGCATCTGAAAGCAAGAATGATCAGAGCGGTACAGGTCAAGGATGAGGCATATCGTACAAGACTGATGAAGACGGCATCCAGCAGTGTCCTGCAGGATCCGCAGCGTCTGTATGCACAGCAGATGATGCAGCTGGATCAGATGCGTATACGTCTGGAACGATTTGCGTCCGTTCCTGAACAGAAAAGACGTGAATTAAGCATTCTGCAGCAGAAGTTTGTAGTGAATATGAACAGACAGCTGGCAAACCTTGAAACAGCAAACCGCAGCCTGAAGACAAGACTCATCATGAGTGCGCAGGATGCATTATATCGTGAGAAGAACAGACTGAGCGTTAATGCCCAGTCACTGGATACATCCGTAAGGAAAAAGAATGAATCCGAAAGAATCCGTCTGGAACAGAATATGCGCTTACTGGATGCATATTCACCTTTGAAGGTTATGGACAGAGGCTACAGTGTCGTCTACAAGGATGAACATGTTGTAACTTCAGTCGATCAGATCAGAGAAGGAGACAAGGTAAAGGTACGTATGAGTGACGGTACCTTTACAGCTAATGCAGATGGTGGAAAGGAACACTATGGCAGATAAGAATATGAGCTTTGAAGAATCCATGAAGAAGCTGGAAGACATTGTTGCCCAGCTGGAACGCAATGAAAAGCCTCTGGATGAAACCATCCGTTTATTTGAAGAAGGTCTGCATCTTGTACGCAGCTGCGATGAGAAGCTGCATGCCTTTGAAACACAGGTCAATGAGATCGTATCTCAGAACGGAGGAAATCATGCAGTTTGAGGAACTTCTTGAAAGCAGAATTGATATGTTGCCTGAAAGCAGAGTCAGAGAAGCCATGCGCTATTCTCTGATGGCAGGGGGAAAGAGAATCCGTCCGACACTGCTGTATCAGACTGTAAGGGGTTATGGTCAGGATGCATCCGTCGGTGATGGTTTTGCCTGCGGTCTGGAAATGATTCATACATATTCTTTGATTCATGATGACCTTCCTGCCATGGATAATGATGATCTGAGACGCGGCCGTCCGACATGCCATAAGCAGTTTGACGAAGCAACGGCAATTCTGGCCGGTGATGGCTTGCTGACCTATGCCTTTGAGGTAGCAGGAAACAGCAATTGTGATGACAGAGCAGTACGTAAGTCATTACTGATTCTGGCACAGATGGCAGGAGCCGGCGGCATGGTGCTGGGTCAGGATCTGGATATGTCTGAGGAAACAGGCGTAACGGATTGGGATGCATTAAAGAAAGTGCATAAGTATAAGACAGGATGCTTACTGAGTGCACCGCTGATGATTGGGGCTCAGCTGTGCGGAAGAAGCGACGAGGAAATCAGCGAATGGCATGCCATCGGTGAAATGCTTGGTCTTGCCTTCCAGATTCAGGATGACATTCTTGATGTAGAGCTGACAGCGGAAGAGTTCGGCAAGAGCAATTCCGATGCCCGCAACGATAAGGTTACCAGTGTGACCCTGCTTGGTTTAGATGAAGCAAAGACACTGATGAGCAGCCTGTATGGACAGGCAAAGGATAGAATTTCTGCAATGGCCGGATTCGATGGCAGCGAGCTGACTGATATGATCACAGCTATGGAACAGCGCAGAAAATAAACTGCCGGAGGTTTTTTATGAATCTTGAAGAAATCCGGGATCCGTCATTTCTGAAAGCGATGAATACGGAGGAGCTGCAGGGTCTTGCAGGAGATATCCGCCGTTTTCTGATTGACAGTCTTTCCCGTACGGGAGGACATCTGGCCAGCAATCTTGGTGTAGTGGAGCTTACCATTGCCCTGCATTATGTTTTTGACTCGCCCAGGGACAGAATTCTCTTTGATGTAGGACATCAGTGCTACACCCATAAGATTCTGACAGGAAGAGCTAAAGACTTTTCTACCTTACGTCAGTACAAGGGACTCAGCGGCTTTCAGAAGCGCAATGAATCCAGACACGACGTATGGGAAGCAGGACACAGTTCTACATCCCTGAGTGCAGCCTTAGGCATGGCTGTAGCCAGAGACTTGCGCTTTGACGATTATGAAGTCATTCCGGTGATCGGTGATGGTGCATTATCTTCAGGGATGTCCCTGGAGGCATTGAACCAGATCGGCTATGAAAAGAAGAACATGATTATTGTCTTCAATGACAACAACATGTCGATATCCAGAAATGTGGGAGCGATGACTTCCGGTTTTTCACGCCTTCGTTCTTCCCGCAGATATACAAATCTCAAGTCCAACCTGAAGAAGAACCTGCGAAGCAACCGTGTAGGTGAAGGCGTCTATACCGGCTTAAAGGCCGTCAAGAACGTCATCCGCGACAGCATGATTGACTCCGGTATCTTCGGCGAATTCAATCTGGACTACATCGGTCCTGTCGATGGTCATAATCTCCATGATCTGATTCAGGTATTTGAATCCGTAAAAGATCATGAAGGTCCGATCGTCGTGCATGTCATGACCAAGAAGGGCAAGGGCTATGAGCCCTGTGAAAAGGACAGACAGGGTATCTGGCATGGTGTCGGTCCCTTCAATCCTGTGACAGGCAAGATCAGACACAGCACACCTGAAGGCTATGTGACATGGGCTTCCGCCATGCATACAGCTTTGCTTGAACTGGCACTGCATGATGAACGTATTACGTGTCTGACACCGGCGATGATTCACGGCAGTGAGCTGGAGATGTTCTTTGCGACATATCCGCGACGTGCCTTTGACTGCGGTATTGCCGAAGAGCATACAGCGACATTTGCGGCAGGCATGGCCGCTGACGGCATGCGTCCGTACATGTGTCTGTATTCTTCCTTCCTGCAGAGATGCTACGATCAGATCATGGTAGATGTATGCAGAAATTCACTGCCGGTTACTTTTCTGATCGACAGGGCAGGTTTTACCGGTGCCGACGGAAAAACGCACCAGGGTCTTT
>JAZUHS010000112.1:0-3209 GCA_045641845.1 Bulleidia sp.
ATGCTTCTCGTACAGAAGTGTTTCCACTCTTGTCTTCATGGCAGCCGGACGGTAACGAAGATACGTGACACCCAGGCTAACAAAGAGCAGTACAGCGAATATGACAGCAATGATTTTCTTCTTCATGCCTTTATCTTAACAAACCATACAGGGTGAAGAAAAGACTCTGCGGTTTGCAGAGCCTTGATCCTTCATAATGATCAGTGATCGCAGAGGAAACCTGCATCCGGTGTGGTATACAGGACTGCCTTACGGCCGAACATATCCACTTCCTTGCCTTCATACTTTCCATCCAGAACATCCTGTGCATCCTGCACCAGGCGTGCAGGCAGTGAAGGTCCGACCGGGAAGGAACCGTGGGAAGGATAGATCAGATCATACTGACGATCATATGCAGAAAGTGCCTTCATGCTTTCGATATACTTCTCCATGTTTCTGAACTTACCGAACATGAAGATACGTCCATCCTGAATCGGGTCGCCGGAAATCAGTACACGCAGCTTGACATCCAGTACAGCAATGGAACCGGGGGTATGACCGGGCAGTGCAATGATCTTCAGCGGACGGTTGCCAAGATCCAGTACATCACCGTCACTCACGGGAATGATCTTCGTTGTACCGCCGGCTGCACGGTAGTTTTCTTCTTCTGCTTCTGACATATAGCATGCTTCAAATGCTGCATTGCCGCTGATGTGGTCACGGTCTGCATGAGTATTGAGCAGTTCTACAGGCAGCGGTGTAATCTCTTCGGCAATCTTTCTTGCTTCAGGCGTGTTCATGCCGCTGTCAATGAGCAGAGCCTTCTTGTCTCCTTCTAACAGAAAGAAGCGTACGCCATTATCTTCAATACGCCATGTATCGTGATTGATCTGAATTACTTCAGCCATGATGTTTACCTCCAAATCTTATAAGCAAAGGATAACAGAAAAGCGAAGTACGGTTAAGCACTTCGCTTTCATGATTTCTCTACGCTTCAGCGATCTGATTGCCGGTATAGAGCTGATAGTATCTGCCCTTCTTTGCAATCAGTTCATCGTGGGTACCGCGTTCAATGATGCGTCCCTGTTCCAGTACAACGATGCAGTCGGAATTCTGTACTGTAGAAAGACGATGGGCAATGACGAAGGTAGTTCTTCCTTTCATCAATGCATCCATACCCTTCTGTACCAGTGTTTCCGTACGAGTATCAATTGAGGAAGTTGCTTCATCCAGAATCATTGCCGGTGTATCCGCAACCGCAGCACGGGCAATGGCCAGCAGCTGACGTTCACCCTGCGACAGAGAACCGCCGTCTCTTGAGATGACTGTCTGATAGCCATTGGGAAGTCTTCTGATGAAGCTGTGGGCATTGGCAAGCTTGGCGGCAGCGATGCATTCCTCATCAGTCGCATTGAGTCTGCCATAGCGGATATTGTCAATGATCGTACCGGAGAACAGATGTGTATCCTGCAGTACAATGCCAAGAGAACGTCTTAGAGCGCTCTTTTTGATCTTGTTGATATTGATATCATCGTAGCGGATCTTGCCGTCAGCGATGTCATAGAAGCGGTTGATCAGGTTGGTGATGGTTGTCTTGCCGGCACCTGTAGAACCGACAAAGGCAATCTTCTGACCAGGCATGCCGTACAGTGTAACATTATGCAGTACAGTCTTTACACCATCATAGCTGAAGTCAACATCATCCATGGTGATCTTGCCTGCCAGCTTGGTATAGGTGATCGTACCTTCTGCCTTATGGGGATGCTTCCATGCCCACATACCGGTATTGTGATCTGCCTCTACAATAGTTCCGTCTTCCTTTTCTTCTGCAAAGACAAGGTCAACATAGCCATCATCCACTTCGCTTTCTTCATCCAGCATCGCAAAGATACGGCCTGCACCTGCCATGGCCATCGCTACGGAGTTGATCTGCTGGGAGATCTGTGTCACCGGCATGGAGAAGTTTCTGTTCAGTGTCAGGAAAGATACCAGTGTACCTAAGGTCAATGCGGATACGCCTGTAATGGACAGTGTAGAACCGATAACGGCAATCAGCACATAGGCAATGTTGCCGATGTTTGCCATGACCGGCATCAGGATATTTGCATACTTATGGGCATTTCCTGCAGATTCACGCAGGGAATCATTGAGACTGCGGAAGCCTTCAATTGCCTGCTGTTCATGACAGAATACCTTAACGACCTTCTGTCCCTGAATCATTTCTTCAATATAACCGTTCACACGGCCAAGGTCTCTTTGCTGCATACCGAAGAATCTGCCGCTGAGACCGCCGATCTTCTTCACGATGACCAGCTGAATGCATACCATGAACAATGATACGCATGTTAACGGAATGGACAGTCTGCACATGGAGATGAAGGTAATCACAATCGTAATCGAACTGTTGATCACCTGCGGAATTGTCTGTGATACCACCTGACGTACAGTATCGACGTCATTGGTATAAACGGACATGATATCGCCATGGGCATGGGTATCAAAGTACTTGATCGGCAGTGTCTGCATATGGGAAAACAAAGATACACGCAGGCTTTCCATCGTACCCTGGGATACGGTGATCATGATGCGGTTGTACGTATAGGAAGCAGCTACACCCATGAACAGTACACAGGCCAGCTTCATTAGCGCGATTGCAAGCGGTGAGAAATCATTGCTGCCGGTGGCAATCATCGGCAGGATGTACATGTCGATCAGCTTCTGCATGAACAATGTTCCCTGTACCTGGCAGAACGATGCTGCGCAGATACAGATTGTAACAACAAGCATGTGGAAGCCATAGCGGGCAAAGACATAGCCAAGCAGTCTTTTCAACATGCCTTTATCCATCTTCACTTTCCCAAGGTTTCTGGGTCCTCTGGGTCCGGGCATAATCTTCCACCTCCTCAGTCTCTGGCGGGCGCATCGAAGTCGCCGCCTGCTCTGTTCTGAGCTTCATAGATTTCACGATAGATCTGATTGCTGTTCATCAGATTCTCATGTGTATCAAAGCCGCTGATTGCACCATTATCGATGACAATGATACGATCGGCATCCTTCACGGAAGCGATACGCTGGGCAATGATGATCTTTGTAGTATCCGGAATACGTTCCCTGAAGGACGTACGGATGGAAGCATCCGTCGCTGTATCCACGGCGGAAGTCGAGTCATCAAGAATCAGAATCTTCGGCTTCTTCAACAGAGCTCTTGCAATGCACAGACGCTGCTTCTG
>JAZUHS010000113.1:0-2208 GCA_045641845.1 Bulleidia sp.
TACGATCCGACTTCACGGATGGCGGTCAGGTGGAGAATCCCCATTGGGAGCTGGCAATGCAGGAATACATGCAGTACCTGCTGGATGGCGGAATCCCTGAGGAGCAGATCCGCTACATGACCCACGATCTGCCCTGCTGGCTGCTGGGAATTGACAAGTAATTTTGACATAGAAAAGGAGAAAGAAATATGAGTCCTGCTGTTCTGTCTGCCCTGATTATCGGCTCCATTGCTCTGGCTGTATTTTTAGGATATAAGACAAAGATCAACACAGGTTTCTTCTGCATCGCCTTTGCTTATGCAATCGGATGCTTCGTTATGGGTCTCAAGCCGAAGGCAGTTGTAAACTACTGGCCTACAAACACAATGTTTGTCATCATGGCTGTTTCCCTGTTCTACAATGTCGCTGCTGCAAACGGAACACTGGAAAAGATTTCCCGTTCCCTGCTCTATGCATGCCGCAAGTTCCCCGGCCTGCTTCCCTATGCACTGTTCTTCACAGCTGTCATCCTGTCTGTTATGGGTGCTGCTTACTTTACAGTACTGGCATTCCTTGCTCCGATTACACTGCTCATCTGTGAAGAAGCAAAGATGGATAAGCTCACAGGTGCCGTTGCTATCAACTGCGGTGCTCTGGCCGGCGGCAACTTCCCTACGGCTGCACTTGGCGTTGTCTTCCGCGGTCTGATGGATACTGCTTATGAAGCAGCTCCTGAACTGACTGCAATCGATTCCTTCACATCCACACTGACAATGTTTGCACTTGCAATCGTTTCTTCCTTAATCGTTATTTCCATCTTCCGTTATGGCTTCAAGGAAAACAAGAATATCGGTAAGGGCGTTACATTTGCCAAACCTGATGCTTATGATGATAAGCAGAAGAAGACTCTGATGCTCATTATCATGATGATGGCTGTTGTTCTGGTATTCCCTGTTCTCAAGCTGCTGGTACCTTCCTCTGCTTTCATCAAGAGCGTATCCGGCAAGATCGATGTAGGTCTGGTCGCATTTGTATTCGCAATCATCGCTCTGATGATGGACCTGGCTCCGCAGAAGAAGATCATCGCTGCAATTCCCTGGAACACAATCATGATGATCGGCGGTGCCGGCATGCTGATTGCTGTTGCTGTTGAAGCAGGCACAATCGCAATGCTTTCCGAATGGATCGGCGGCAACGTTCCGGTATTCTTCGTACCTCTGGCCTTCTCTATTGTCGGTGCAATCATGTCCTTCTTCTCTTCCACAACCGGTGTTGTATGCCCGGCTCTGTTCCCTCTGATTCCTGCCCTGGCTGCTGCTACAGGTCTGAACCCTGCAGCTCTGTTCACATGCACAGTTCTGGGCGCACAGTCTTCCGCAATCTCTCCGTTCTCTTCCGGCGGTTCCCTGATCCTTGGTTCCTGCGGTAATGAAGAAGAAAGAGAAGCACTGTTCAACAGACTCTTATTCATCGCCGTTCCGATCAGCGTATCTGTATGTGCAATCTACAACCTGATCGTTTCCATAGTGATGTAACAGATCATTAAAGGAGAAACACAATGGTAAAACTCTACGAAGGCGGTATCTATCTGGTAAACGGCACAGATATCGTCACCGAAAAAGAAGCAGTAAATCTTCCGGCCAAGGAAGAAGCCCTGAAGGGCACAATGGCTTATTCCATCCTCAAGGCGCATAACACAACCGAAGACATGGATAATCTTCAGCTGAAGTTTGACTCCATGACTTCCCACGACATTACTTATGTCGGCATCATCCAGACTGCACGTGCTTCCGGCATGAAGGAATTCCCTATTCCCTATGTACTGACTAACTGCCACAACTCCCTGTGTGCTGTCGGTGGCACAATCAACGAAGATGACCATAAGTTCGCATTAAGCGCAGCGCATAAGTACGGCGGTATCTATGTTCCTACAAACATGGCCAACATTCATTCCTACAACAGAGAAATGATGGCCGGTGTAGGCAGAATGATCCTCGGTTCCGACTCTCATACTCGTTATGGTGCATTAGGTACTATGGCAGTTGGTGAAGGCGGCGGCGAACTGGCAAAGCAGCTGCTGAAGAGAACATATGACTTTGCAAGACCCGGTGTCATTGCAATCTATCTGAAGGGTACACCCCGCAAGGGTGTCGGTCCTCAGGATATCGCTCTGTCCATCATCGGTGCTGTATACAAGTGCGGTTATGTTAAGAACAAGGTAATGGAATT
>JAZUHS010000114.1:0-2548 GCA_045641845.1 Bulleidia sp.
AGCAACTATTATCTCTTTGTAAACAGTCCCCTGGAGCCGGTAGACTCCATCGTAACGATCTTTGGAAGACAGTATCTGTATTACACACTGCTTGTACTTGCACTCGCTTCTGCCATTGCTTTTGCACTAGCAAGAACCGTAACGCATCCGATTGTTGAAATGGAGAGGGAAGCACATAAGCTGGCAATGGCTGACTACAGTGCAAACTTCTCTGGCGGTACCTACACCGAAACCAAGGAACTGGCAGCGACACTGAACGATGCAAAGGAAAAACTCGAAAATATCGACGAACTGCGCCGTGATCTGATTGCCAATGTGTCACATGATATTCGTACACCGCTGACAGATATCCGTGCTTACGCAGAAATGATCCGTGATATTTCCGGTGATAATCCGCAGAAGCGTGAAAGACATCTGAATGTCATTATTCGTGAAACCGATTATATGAATAAGCTGGTAAATGATATGAGTGAACTGGCAAAGATGCAGTCAGGCAACTATGTGCTGAATAAATCCAATATTGATCTGAGTCAGATCATTCGTGACATTGTTGAGCTGAATCAGCCGCTGATCGATAAAGGCGGTATCAATGTTGTTCTGAAGATTGAAAATATGCTGACAGTATATGCGGATGAAATCAAGATTTCACAGGTTGCTGCCAATTACCTCTCCAATGCAATTAAACATACGCCGCCCGGCGGCACAATCGAAATCCGCGCCTTCCGTATGGCGGACGAGGAAACAGTACGTATGGAATTCCAGAATGACGGTGAAGGAATTGCTCCGGAAGAACTGCCGCATATCTGGGATCGCTATCAGAAATCCAGTCGTTCTTTCTCACGCTCAATGACCAATACCGGACTTGGCCTTGCCATTGTCAAGGCTATCGGCGATAGTCATAATGCACACTATGGTGTAGAAAGCAAGCTGAAGGAAGGTGCAACTTTCTGGTTTGAACTGAGGGAAACACACGATGTCTGATTATCTTAACGGAACACCTTATACGGTTGAACAGGATCCGCAGATGTTTCACTTCGGCAGTGATACAGAGCTGCTGGGCAGATTCATGCAGATCAGAAAAAAGGATCATGTGCTGGATATCGGTACAAATTCAGGAGCACTTCTGCTGTATGCTTCACTTGGAAAACCGCAGTCTCTGACCGGAATCGATCTGTTTCCGGAAGTGATTGCAATGGCAGAAAAGAATCTGAAAGCCAACGGGATTGAAGCTGATCTGTATGTCAGCAGACTGCAGGATTTCACAGTCGGAAGCTATGAAGCAATTGTCTGCAACCCGCCTTTTTTCGCCACAAAGGAAAAACATCTGAAGAATGAAAACTGCTATCTTGCGGCAGCGCGTCATGAAGAGTATCTTAATTTGAGTGATATGTTCGCGGGGGTAGACCGTCTGCTGAAAGATAACGGCAGACTGTATATGGTTTATCGTCCTTCAAGGCTGAAAGAACTATTCACGGAGGCAGAGAAAGTCGGACTGATTCCGGTTAGGCTTCGCTTTGCATATCAATCGGAGAATAAGCAGGCAAAGACAGTGCTTGCGGAATTCAGGTATAGTACAAATGCCGAACTGACGGTGGAAGCTCCTGCTTTCCTCGACAACCGCAGTTCATATGGCTGGAACACGAGGTAAGTAGATATGATGCAATACATTATGATTGGGATTGCAGCTGCAGCACTGCTGATTGCAGTTCTGCTTTTGTATGAAATCAGACAGCTGAGCCGTCTGAGATATCGTCGACAGGAAAATCAAAAGGAACAGGAAGATAAGACAGTGCAGATGTCTGTACAGGAAGAAGCTGTGGTTCAGAATGAAAAACCCGAATTTCCTGAAGAACCTGAGGAAATCACTGAGGCTCTGCCGGTGATTGAGAATGAGAATACACGTATAGAGCAGATGAATAAACTGCAGGATTCTTTATTCGGTGTACAGGGTGATATTCGCCCGCAGACATTCAGAATGGAGTATTCCGACAGTATCCGTCGTATCCTCGACTCCGAACAGGAAGCTGCTGAAAGAAAGCAGGAGGAAAACGAAAAACTGTTCCCCAGCATCTACGAAAGAAGACCTGCGGATATCATGCCTGATCTGTTTATCAGTGATGATATAAATGTGGATATTCGTGTTGATGCCATGATGAACGAAATCATGCGTTCCATTGACCTTGAGGAAACAATCCAGCTGGCAATGGTTGATCTTGAAGGTGAATCCGATGATCCGGGTGAAGAACTTCAGCGCTTTATTGATGAAGTGAATCAGGCGGCAGGGGAAACAGTTGCACAGGATAATCCGATTTCTCAGGAAGAAGTAGACTCACTGATTGCTGAAAACTGTCCGGAACCCTCTGAAGAGGAAACACCTGTCATGGCAAAGAGCGAGCTTTCTCTGGAACTGCTTGAATCCATTGATGATATTAACCGTGCTGCCGAAGAATATGAAAAGGCAAATGAAACTGCTGAACCTGTGAAGGCTGAAGCATCTGAAGAAACAGCAGAAATCGAAGCGGCAGCTGAAGAGGTCGCTGCAGCAGAG
>JAZUHS010000115.1:0-5933 GCA_045641845.1 Bulleidia sp.
GGCGCCTCTTTTGTTGCCAAAGACAAAAGCAAGGCCATCATCGAGGGTACATTCGATCTCTCTGATGATCCCCATGCGTTGGAAGTATTGAAGGAAGCAGGTTTTGAACCGGAAGATGAAACCACCTTCACAAGAGAGATCACTGCTTCCGGCAAGTCTACCTGCCGCATTGATCACCGTATCGTTACATTGTCATTACTGGAAGAATGTCTGAAGTATGAGATTGATATCCATGGCCAGAGAGACAATGCCTACCTGCTCAATACAGGTGTGCATATTCATCTCCTGGATGAATTCCTGGGTGTACAGGATCTCTTAAATGAAACATCCGATGCCTTCAGAGCATATGATGCTCTGGTCAGGGAAAGAGAAGAAGCTCTTTCTTCTACCTACAACGAGAATGATCTGGAATACTTCCGTTATCAGCTCAGTGAAATCGAAGCTGCTAACTTAAAGGAGGGCGAAGAAGAGGAACTGCAGGAAAAGGAAAAGCAGTACAAGGCTGTGAAAGCTTCCTTTGAAAAGCTGGATGCGATCTTCAATATCTATGATTCCCTGGGAAGTGACTTCTATGAACTCAACAGATTAGTACAGTCCTTAAAGGCAGAAGGAAGCATTGAACAGGTACAGACCAGTGTAAATGATTCCTACTATTCTCTGAATGATGCCATGGAAACACTGCGTGACTTCATGGATTCCATGAATATCTCTGAAGAAGATGTCAATGCGATGGAAGAAAGACTGTTTACCATCCAGAAGATCAAGCGCAAGTACGGCCGTACGATCAATGATGTATTTGAGAAAAGAGATGCACTGGAAGCGCAGATCGATGCCATTGCCAACAGAAGAAGTTATCTTGAAAAGATGGATCAGAAGGTAAATAAGGCAAAGAAGAAGTATGAAGAAAAGGCTGCACAGCTTTCCCTTGTGCGCAATAACAATGCGAAGAAGCTCGATGAAGCAATTGCCGAGAATCTCAGAGAACTCTCTTTACCCAATGCCCGTTTCCATACAGAAATCAAGAGTGACAAGCCTTCCCTGTACGGAAGTGACCGCGTGGAATTCCTGATTTCCATGAACAAAGGCGAAGACCTCAAACCTTTATCGAAGACTGCGTCCGGCGGTGAACTCAGCCGACTGATGCTTGGCTTAAAGGTCATCTTCACCAAACTGCAGGGACTGCAGACAGTCATCTTTGATGAAATCGATACCGGTGTATCCGGACCAGTTGCGACTGCCATCGGCAGATGCATGCGCAAGCTTGGTCAGGATTGCCAGGTATTCTCCGTTACCCATTTAGCGCAGGTAGCCGCCTGCGGTGACCGTCAGTATCTGGTCAGAAAGAGTTCCGATGATACAGCTACACATACAGATGTGCATATGCTGGATGAAAAGGAACGTATTGATCAGCTGGCGTTAATTGCTTCCGGTGAGATCACAGACCTTTCCCGCAAGGCCGCAAAGGAACTGTACAAGAGGAACCGCAGCTGATGGCACGTGTATATTTCCATATAGACCTGAATGCCTTCTTCGCTAATGCCGAGGTACTGCTGGATCCTGAACTCAAGGGCAAGCCCTTAGTTGTCTCCGGTCATACCCGAAGAAGTGTGGTATCTACAGCAAGCTATGAAGCACGTAAATTCGGTGTTCACAGTGCGCAGCCCATTCAGGAAGCGATGAAATTATGTCCGGATCTGATCATCAGAGAAGGTCATTACAGATGGTATGGGGAACTGAGCGAACAGTTCATCAAGATTGTTAAATCCTATACACCCTTGATTGAACAGGCATCCATTGATGAATGCTATGCCGATATGACCGAAGTCATCATGCGCTATCCTAAGCCCCTAGACCTGGCATGGACATTACAGAAAAGGGTTCTGCAGGAAACAGGCATTCCCTGTTCCATCGGCGTAGGCCCCAATATGTTTTTAGCCAAGATGGCTTCTGACATGAAGAAACCCATGGGTATTACGGTACTTCGTATCCGTGATGTGCAGGAAAAGATGTGGCCGCTGGATATCGGTGAAATGCGTGGTGTAGGCAAGAAGACAGTACCGCTATTACATGAGCTCAACATCAGAACGATCGGTGATCTGGCCAGATACCAGGATGTCAATGAACTCAGATCTGTATTCGGCAGGAATACGGAAAAGGTCATCCGCAGAGCCAATGGTTTTGATGATCGTGAAATGGTAATGGAATACGACGCCAAAAGCATGGGTGTATCCGAAACCATGCTCGAAGATGTCACGGACTACGAAGAGATCAGAGGCTTATTCAGAACCTTATCGAAAAAGCTTTCTGCCCGCATGAAGGCTGAACATAAGACAGGTTCAAGAGTACAGATCCGTATCTGCTATTACAACTTCACCAATGCCGATAGATCAAAGAAGCTGGATATGAATATCTGGAGATCGGAAGATCTCTTCAATGAAGCCATGACGCTCTTTGATGAAAACTGGGAAGAGGGAGAAGCAGTGAGACTGTTAGGTTTATCGGTGAGTGCTTTGAAGGCAGATGAAGCAACGGCCATGCAGATGAATCTCTTTGATCAGGCTGCCAGCGACAGAGCCGAAACACCGGAGATTCTTGCTGATCTGAATAGACAATTAGGAACTAAATCCTTTGTCAGAGCAAGTTCTCTGCTTAAGGAGAAATAATCATGCTTTTAGAAGATGCATACATGGATTATCTGACCCGTCTATCTGTAAACAAAGGACGCAGTACAAATACTGTGAACTCCTATGCAAGAGACATCCGTCAGTATATTCAGTGGTTAAATTCTGAAGGCATTGAAGACAGTGAAGAGATTACCTCTCAGCATTGTGAACGCTATATCGCTGAGATCGCAGACACCAAAGCTTCTGCATCCGTACGAAGAGCAGCTGCAGCCATCCGTTCCTTCCACCAGGATCTTTCCTTCTATGAAGATGAAACAGATCCAAGTGTAACAGTACAGGTAAATGCAGGCGGTCAGAGACTTCCTGTATACTGCACGGAAGAAGAGATTAAGGCACTGATGTCTTCCTTTGATGATCATGATCCTGTACAGCTGATGGATCATGCCTTACTGGAGATTATCTACAGCTGCGGTTTACGTGTATCTGAAGCTGTTGCCTTAACACTGAACCGTGTAGACCTTGATACAGGCACTGTACGCGTTCTTGGTAAAGGGGACAAGGAAAGAGTCGTACCTGTTCCGTCAGGCTCTGTAAGCCTTCTGAAACGCTGCAGAGACGGCGCAAGACCGTTACTGTTAAACAAGAGAACGACACTATTCTTCCTGAATGGGCAGGGCAGAAAGGTCACCGTGAGACATGCGGAACTGTTATTAGAGAGAAAGTGTGAAGAACTGCAGTTTCATAAGCACATTACTCCCCATAAGCTCAGACACAGCTATGCCACACATCTCTTAAAGGGAGGAGCAGATCTTAGATCCATCCAGGAGATGCTTGGACATTCTGATATCAGAACAACTGAAATCTATACACATGTAGAGAATAAGCAGTTATTCGATACCTATGCTAAGTATCATCCTGCCGGAAGTGTATATGATTCACTGGATATCGATGATGAAGAAACGGAATTCTAGGCAAAATGCTTGGAATTCCGTTTTAATTAATGGACATAGTAATAGGGTGCATTGTAAAATACCAAAGGTTTTTATGAAAGTGAGGATAAAGAAATGATTCAGTCTACAGAAATCAAGCCCGGTACAGTCTTCCTCTGGGAAGGTGAATTATATCAGGCCATCACAGTTGACCGTAACAAGACAGCTATGGCTAAGATGAAGGTTGCAGTAAAGGTACGCAACGTTAAGACAGGTGTAGTTAAGGAACTCGGTCTCATCGGTTCTGACCGTGTTGAAGAAACACATATCGACAAGCGTGAAATGCAGTATCTCTATGATGATGGTGCAAACCTCGTATTCATGGATACAGAAACATACGAACAGATCGAAATCGCCGGCGATCAGTGCGAACACGAAAAGCAGTTCCTGATTCCCGAACAGATGGTTAACATCCAGATGTATGAAGGTGCAATCCTCGGTATCGCTCTGCCCGATAAGGTAGTTCTGCGTGTAGCAGAAGCTGAAGAAGCAGTACGCGGCAATACAGCTACTAACGCACTGAAGTATGCAGTTCTGGAAACAGGTCTGAAGATCAAGGTTCCCATGTTCATCAAGACTGGTGAAATGATCGAAATCTCCACACTGGATGCTACATACTCCGGACGTGCTTAATTAATCATCTGATAATAAGTAAATGAACTTCCGTGCAGTGATGCATGGGAGTTTTTATTATGCCAGTAAGAACTTAGGATGTAATATGTAAAGTAAGTAAAGGAAGTATTTATTATGAAGAATACTAGAGAATGTCCCAAGTGCGGCAACAGAGATATCTTTGTTATTGAAGGTTCTGCAGGAGCCTATGGCACAGGCAATAACATTGAAGCAGGTATGACAATCTTCAGTGCTATTCCTGTAGATCGTTTTGTCTGCAGCAGATGCGGATACAGCGAAGAATGGATCAGAGAAGAAGACATTGAACGTGCACGCAGATCGAAGCATGCGCTGGAATTTGCGGATGAACCGGATGATCTGTATTGAGTATCTGATGAATTTTTTGATTCTGAGAGGTGAAGGATGAATAAGTATGACGACATGCTTAAATGCATAAATGAGCAGAAAAGAGGAAAAGAACAGATCAATATCTCTGATCTGGCCAGAGTATGCAGTCTGACTGCAGAATCACTTCGTAAATATGACAGACTGGGGATTCTTGTTCCTTACAGAAAAGAAAACAGCTATCGTATGTATTCCTCCTGGGAGCTGACAAAGATTCTGCGTGCAAGACAGTTTCGTTCTGAAGGGGCTTCGCTTTCTGATATTAACAATCTGTTTCATTTAGAAGATCCAGAGGATGGAATACATCTGATTGTACAGAGAGAAGAAGAGATTCGCAGGGAAATTGAAGAAAAGCAGAAGCTTCTGCAATGGCTTGAATACCGTAAACAGCAGCTGCAGCAGTTCTGCAGTAATAAGAAAAGTATTTACAAGGAACACTCTGGCAGAATCTACTGCTGTATTTATATGGCGGAAAACACGATGACGGCAAAGTCCGGCAAGGAGATGAAACAGCTGCAGGAGTGGGTTGATGCAATGCCTTATGTATCGGTCTATTACATCGGGGACAGAACGGATCATACAGTTTCATGCCTTGGCATTACGGAAGAGGAAAGAGAGATGTTTCATCTGGAGTATTTAAGAGAAGACTTCATTGTGCCGGAAGGTGATTACATAGCGGTCAATGACGATGCATATCATTCGCGGGAACATGATACTTCCGATCATTCCATCATTTCATGCCGGAATAAGGCAGCAGGTTATGGTGAGCCGCTGGATGATGTCTTTGTCATTCGTATGTATGACTATATTCAGGTGAATGGTGAATATACTTCCGTGAATAAAATGATGTTTGCAGTTAAAAATCAGTAATTTCACTATTGACCCTAAACTCGGTTGAACCTTTAAGGTGTATGCAGTGACGGAGGTCAAATAGATGAAAAAGCTGAATCATATTCTGCTTTCTGCTGCGATGATTGTAATGGCAGGATGCACATCTTCCTCTACTGAAAGTAAAGGAATCTACACACCCGGTACTTATACCGGCACAGCTGATGGTTTTGGCGGACAGGTAACTGTCTCCATTACTGTAAATGCTGACAAGATCACTGATGCTGAACTTACAGGAGATCAGGAAACTCCTACAGTCGGTCAGACTGCATTAGAAGAACTGAAGAAGCAGATCCTGGATACACAGAGTGATGCAATTGACGGTGTATCCGGTGCTACACTCACATCCAATGGTATCAGAGAGGCTCTTGGTAAAGCGATTGCTGAAGCAAAGGGTGAAGAAGAAACTTCTTCT
>JAZUHS010000116.1:0-2828 GCA_045641845.1 Bulleidia sp.
CTTCCACACTGATTTACACACCGTTCGTCATCATGGCTAACAACCAGGTTGAAGCTTAAGTCTAACTTAAACTGAAACGAGCGAAAGGTCTTCTGCTTAGGCAGGAGGCCTTTTTTTCGAGCATTCGGTGGTATTGATGAAGTATATAGTCATATAATTACGCCTATGGAAATAAGCGCACAGGAAAAACAGTATCGCAGAATGACGGAAACACCGGTGAGTAAACTGATCATCACCCTTGGTATTCCTACTGTCATCTCCATGCTGGTAACAAATATCTACAATATAGCTGATACCTACTTTGTCGGAACTTTAGGTACCAGTGCTTCAGGGGTGACAGGTATTGTCTTTGGTCTGATGGCAATTCTGCAGGCATTTGGTTTTATGTTCGGTCATGGTGCCGGCAGCAACATCGCCCGTCAGCTTGGCAATCGAAATCTGGATGGAGCCCGTGAGTTTGCGGCTACCAGCTTCTGGCTGTCTATCGCTGCAGGTCTTGTCATCATGGGCATTGGCTTTGTATTCATGGATCCGCTGATGCGTCTGCTTGGCAGTACGGAGACAATTCTTCCATATGCCCGCACGTATGCCTATTTCATTCTGATTGCAGGACCGGCAATGACTTCATCCTGTGTTATGAATAACATTCTGCGTTATGAAGGCAAGGCATTTTATGCCATGATCGGTCTGACTTCCGGTGGCATTCTGAATATGGCAGGAGATGCCATTTTGATCAGAGGTATGCATATGGGTATTGCCGGTGCCGGTTTAAGTACTGCGATATCGCAGTATATCGCCATGGTGATATTGATGCTGCCGTATCTGCAGAAAAAGACGCAGAGTTCTCTGAATATTGCACACTTCACACATCACTTCAGTACCGTGACAAATATTGTAACTGTCGGTATGCCTTCTCTTGCCCGTCAGGGTCTTGGCAGTATCTCTACAATGGTACTCAATGGTTGTGCCGGTAATTATGGTGATGCGGCAGTTGCGGCGATCTCCATCGTATCGAGAATCTCCAATTTCCTGTTCTGTGTTGCCACCGGAATCGGGCAGGGTTTCCAGCCGGTATCTTCCTTCAATTACGGGGCAGGTAAATACAGCCGTGTACGTGATGGCTTCCGTTTTGCCATGATCCTTGGTACATCATTAATGCTTGTGTTCGCTATTGTGACTTACATACATGCCGAAACCTTTGTGGCTTTCTTCCGCGATGATCCGGAAGTAACGGTGATCGGTCTTACGGCGATGCGTGCGATGTGTCTGGCTCTGGCTTTGACACCGACAACGACATACGGCAATATGCTGTTTCAGTCTATCGGCAAAAGCGGCAGAGCGACATTCCTTGCAACACTGCGTTCCGGCCTGGTGCTGATCCCGATGGTCATTCTGCTTACCAATGCCATCGGTCTGTTCGGGCTTGAGATTTCACAGGCCATGGCAGAAGCAGTATCAGCACTGATTACAATTCCAATTGTGCTGCAGTTCATGCGAACACTGCCCAAAGATGCATAATAAAAACCTTCCCGCAGGAAGGTCTTAGATCAGATTAATCAGATAACCGAAGAGAAGCGAGAATCCCCAGAGGATCAGCATGATCTTTGCGTTATCTTTTTTATTCGGATTGACGCGCCAGAGAATCATGATGCCGGTACCTGCATTCGCGAGCAATCCTGTACATACCGATGCAAAGGAGATGACTCCTTCCATATACATCGTCGACAGAAGTACAGAGGAAGCACAGTTGGGAATCATACCGACAAGTCCGCATACCAGTACCGAGCGGTTCGGATAGGAAGCGATGAAGTGACGCAGGGTCTGTTCGCCGATCAAAGCAACAATGCCGTTGAACAGCAGAGTAATGATGAACAGCCATACAGCAACCTGAGCGGTGTGCAGCAGCGTGGAATGAAGAATTCCATGACTGTGATCATCGTGCTCTCTTTCGCAGAACTCTTCAATATCAATCTTCTTTTTCGGAATCAGAAGATCAAGGACATATCCGGCCAGCAGAGCACCTGCCAGCTTGGTCAGCAGGATCGGCAGGATCTTTGTCCAGGAGAATCCGGAGGACAGCATAATCGGCAGCATCTCATCACTTGTGGAAAGATAGACTGCAATCAGCGTGCCGAGGGAAATGACGCCGGTAGAGTACAGCGAGGAAGCAGCGCCGGAGAAACCACAGGAAGGAAACAGAGCCAGGCCTGCGCCTACGGCAGGAGCCAGACGTTTATGCTGCTCCAGCATATTCTCAAGCTTATGTCCGCTTTCCTGTTCCATCCATTCCAGGAACAGATAAGCAGCAAACAGAAACGGCAGAATCTTCAGAACATCAATACCTGTATCTAGCAGAATATCGATCAGTTCATCCATGTCATAGTACCTTCAAGGTCTTCTGTCCAGACAACAAAGTATTCACCGACACTCTTGCCTTCATAGTCCTGCTTCTTGTCTGCGGACATCATCCATACAGCAGAAGCATGCTGACCGGAATATGCTTCATATTCCTCAAGAACCTGCATGCCTTCATCAATAGACATAGTGAACAGGGTTGTACTCAGACAGTCAGCGGCAGCGGAATCTTCCGTCAGGATCGTTACACTGCGGTAGAGTGTTGCAGGATACAGTGTTTCCGGATCAACGATGTGGCTGTAGATACCGCCATCGGAAGCAACATAGTAACGTTCATAGTCACCGGAAGTGACGAAGGAGAAGGAACCCATCTTGTCGAGGGCAACAACCCCATTGACCATAGCGCCTTCCGGATCAGCAATGCCTACACGCCAGGGCAGACCTTCTGCCTTGTTGCCGACAGTGCGGATATT
>JAZUHS010000117.1:0-11627 GCA_045641845.1 Bulleidia sp.
CTGCTGAAAATCACATTAAGGAAGAAGATGGATATGCTCTGATCCGGAATGATATGTTCATGTTTTCCGGTGAATTAATCCATACAGTATTCCGGTGCGAGAACCGGATTATGGATGCGGTCGTGGATGAACTTGGTACAGATCTTCATCCTTCACATCTGACAGATACTGCTTTTGATATCTCTGTATTATGTTCTCAGCGCAATGCTTTGATCTTTGCACAGAAGTATCTTGATGCATTCACAATTATTGAACCTGAATGGCTGCGCAAGGAAATGGAAGAACTTATTGTGGATTCGCTGGCACGTTACCAACATGAATAGCACAAAGGATTTACGTGCAATGAGCGACTGCTTGTCAGAACAGTAACACTTACAGGATAACAAAAGCATTATCGAGTTTCTTAACGATGATATCTATGTGGAAATTCTCTGCATTCAAACCTTTCCAAACGAAAAGAGATAACCATCGTAAACAGTAATGCTCACCATTTCCGGCTGCACTTTCTCTCATTTCGGTTATCTCTATTCTTATTTCATTATCAACTCACAAACAGTCGAAGAATAACACTTTCCAGCAGAATAATGAGTAAGGATACAAGAACCAGAACAGCTCCTTTGATCATCGCATACGGACTGTTCACAAAGACATTGGAAATGCGAATGATATGGATCAGATCAATTACTGTAGCACATGCAATGATTGCTATCAGGATCTTCTGATCCATCTTTGTTTTCTGTTTCCGATAATCCGGCATTGCATTTAACAGTGTATCAATCCTGTTTCTTCTGTCATAAGTCACAAACTGATATACCAGCATTACAATCAGAAACAGCTGTACAGCTATAAACAGCAGAAGATCACCCTGCCGCAGGGTTTCTTTAAATGCATATGTATTGATGACGACATTAGAGGAATCTCCATAGATTTCAGCAGCTTTACGGAATCCTTTCTCCTTCATCCGTTCCATTTCCAGTTCGCTGATTCGTGCATTATGTGAAATGCTGTAAGGCTCTGACATCAGTTGAAAATACTCTTCATTCAACGTCTCAAACAGTTCTTCATTTTCACGGATCCACGCATCCTTCTGTGTATTCTTTAATCCTTCCAGTTTATTGAGGTAGTAGTTGCCATAGTACAGTTCCTCTCCTGCACGCACCTGCTGTTTCGTAAAGAAGAATGTTACAGCAATAAGCATTGCACAGATCGATATTACTGCCATACGCATCATCTTGCGAACTTCCAGAAGAAACAGCCTTTTACGGAAACGTTTACGCGGCAACTCTGTATTACGAATTCTCAAAGAAACATTTACTCTGGCTAATACAGCTGCACAAAGCAGAAGTACAAGATACCAGCATCCGGTAATCACCCATGACATGACAGCAGTTCTTCCGATGGTTACTGCAGAGAATGCCTGCATATGTACTCTGAAATCATTCCAGGTTAACAGCTTCAGTATTACAAATACCGACTGATATGGAATCTTCGCGGCAAAGTAAAGTATCAGGAATACTGCAGTTACCAGTATTGTCAGCGTTCTTCCATCCGTCACCTTACTGCTTAGTGTATATAGAAGGAATGCGGTGACAGTCATTGTAATCATTGCGCTTAATAACATCATTGCCATTGCTGTGCCAATATGCATGGCATACGGGCAATACAGCAGTGCATTCACACTCTGTACCGACAGTGTGAATGACTGATACCCATACAGCACAATTCCTGTGATCAGCCTGACCAGAAATGTCTGGAAATAACAGCCATATGCAATTGCCGTTAAGAGAATAAAGCGTTTTGTTCTGTATCCCCTTTTGTTAGCATACAGCGTATTCATATACTGCGAATACCCTTCTTCCTTCTCGTAGGTAATGCACTGATAGAACAGTACCAGCAACAGTACTGCAGACATCATGATTTCATACCGGTTATCAAAGCAGAGATCATATGTCTTTGATACTCCATGCGGTTCTTCAACTCTGCTGTAATATACATCCTTCTTTTCTGCGATCAATGCCTGTGTTTCATCCGTATGAAACAGGAAGGAGGAAGACAGAGACTCTGCTTCTTCATGTACATTTTCTTTATAGGATGATAGTTCAGATACAGTATGCAGAGGTGTACTGTTTGCTGTCTGTATCTGTGTATAAAGAAGAACTGAAAAAAGAACAGCCATGATGAAAACTGCTGTTCTGCATAATGTACTGCTGAATATCTTTTTCAGTTCATACTTCATATTCACTCACTCTATGACTGAAAGATAATAATCTTCCAGTGTAACCCTGCATTCCTTCAGACCATCGATTGCTGTATCTGAAATGAATTTGACGAAATACTCATCTCCACTGTTCTGAACAAGAGTAACGCGATACTTTTTCTCAAACCTTTCCAGTGTTTCTTTCTTCAGTGTTCCGCAATACAGGTGTTTGTCAAAGACTGTACTGATCTCATTCTTGCGGATATCTTTGATGATTCTTCCGTGATTCATGATCAGAATATGATCTGCGATATCTTCCACATCCTGCACGATGTGTGTAGAAAGAATGACTGCTGTATCCATGGATATTTCTGCAATGATATTCTTGAACGTATTTCTCTGCATCGGATCCATGCCTGCAGTCGGTTCATCCAGCAGAAGAATCTTCGGAGACGAGAGAAGACAGGAAAGGAACAGCAGTCTCTGTTTCATACCGCCTGAATAGGTACGTACTGCTCTGTCCAGACAATCCTCCAGTTCCAGTGGTTTTCTGTACTTCCGGATCATCTTTGCAATCTTTTTCTCTCGGATTCCTTTCAGATATCCGATGTAGTACAGAAAGTCATAGCCGGTAAATCCGGCGATCAGGTTCTGCATCTGCGGCATATAGGAAAGACAGGAAAGATACTCACTCTTTACATCCAGGATGTTCTTTCCTTCCCACAATACTTCTCCCTCATCTGCTTCAATCTCCGTGGAAAGAATAGACATGAGCGTACTTTTGCCTGCACCGTTCGGTCCGAGAACTGCGGTAATGCCATGATCAAAACAGCAGCTGAAGGAATCCAGCGCTTTTACCTTCGGATACTGTTTTATCAGGTTGTTTACCGTAATCATTTCATTATTCTCACTGCTTTACTGAAGTCTCTGTTTGCGAAATCTTCTTTTGAAATAATCGATCCGAGATATCCCTCTTCCTGTACACTTTGATAACCAAGGATATAAGAAGAATTCATCCGTGAAGGAATGAAAGACTCCTCTGAGCTGAAGTACTCTGTCTTACCTGTCTGCGGATTATAGAAGATCATATCCGGTGAACTGCCGTCATCCGTCATAACCCTGATTCGCGCAAACTCTGCGAAAGGATAGGACAGATACATTCGTTCGCCTTCTTTGGTTTCGTATGTGAAAACCTGTTCTGTAATCTCATTTGTCTTCAGATTGTACTGCAGAAAATGAAGTTCACCGTTTTCCGATACTGTATTAGGAATATTGAAGTAGATATATTCATTCTCCGGCATATGTTCCAGATGCAGAGATGCCGGCAACTGATCATTCAGTTTCTCGATTTCCTTTGTATCTATATCGTATTTATAAAGGATATAGGTATCACTGAATTCATTGGTATCCAGATCTGTTTCCGTATTGAAGTAGAGACTGTTCTCATACACAAATAACGGTATTACAGAATAACCGTTAGACTTCACTTTCTCTGTCAGTTCTTCTGTTTTACCTGTCTTAAGATCCAGATCGCACAGTACTTCTTCATTATGCGCAGTACCGAAAACCGTACTGTTCAGGCTGAAATACAGATGATCTCTGCAGAGAATGGCTTCATTTATACACGAATATCTGCCATCTTCCTCCATCGTATATGCAGCGACCCTGGTTTCATTTGTACCATCCGGACTGCAGGCATAGATCACTGATGAAGCTCCACCCTCTTCCAGTTTTGAATAGAGAATCTTTCCATCATAGAAAGAAACAAAGCCGATGAATACAGGATTGAACGTTTCATCATCTTCCATCTGATGATGAGCAAGATCATATACCTTGTGATTTCCGGGATCCGCAAAATGCAGACCTGCTTTTTCATCCATACCAAGATAGAAGTAACCATTATTGGAAAAGCTTTCCACAGAACAATATACGTACTCATCTGGTATAGCTGCAGGTTCTGCAGGTGCACTGCAGCCTGCAAGGAACATTACAATCCCGATAATCACATAGATTATTTTCTTCATCTCAGATCACTCCTCGCTTTCCTGATACAGTCTGTTTAATTCATCAATTACAGATTCAAGCCATTCCGGTTCATAATCGAGAATCTGATCCTGCAGAGACTCTGTTTCCGGTATCCGGACTCCGATTGTCATCTCTCCTTCTAGCAAAGACCAGAACTGTTCTTCCGTACATACATCAATCAGATCAATCTCTTTTCCGAAAAGACCGGATCTTTTTCCGGATAGGGAATCTACGAAGTCACGATAACAGAATGTATCAATCTCATAGTTTTCCTTCAGGATTTCCGGATCAAGAATTTCCAGATTTCCAAAACAAATACAGTCATCAAATACGTACGGAGGCACTGCTGCATTCGTAAGATCCGTATCTGTATACAGATCTTTTACAAACTGCATTGCATAGGGGCTGCAGTCTTTCGAAAAGAGGAAACCTCCAGTACCATACGCAATCACCGGATACGGCTGATATGCAATTCCTGTATACCCTTCCTTTACCGGCACACCAAAGATAATATCCGCCTGATTCTCCTGACTGTTATTGAATATCATATTATAGTATTTTTCAACTGCACGGATATGCTCGGTTTCTTCTCTGTATATGTTATAGAATCTTCCGATTTCTTCATCCCATCCGATTCTGCTCTTCCAGTCATACAGATCAAATTCAGACTTTCCATTCAGATCAAAAATCATTTTATGCGCATTTCCAAAAGAGCATTGATCACACTGCAGAATATACTGCATCAGATCCTCATATGTCCGGATCCCATAGTCCTCTGCAATCTCATCCTTCACAATTGCATAATAAACATCCGGATTCAGCTGTACATATCCTGAGCTGAAGAAGTTGGATGGGAATTCTACATATGCTCCATCCGCAGTACGGTACATCTCCTTCGGCAGTAAAGCTTTCAGTTCATCATCCAGTTCACTGAGAATACCGTCACGATAGTACATAACGTTAATGGAATTATAAGCAAACTGCACAGTCAGGTCACAGTCGCTGATGGCTGTTTCTGTGAGCTGATGCTCTTCTTCCCTGCTCATTTCACGATTGTCTCCATATTCCCTGAGATCAACGGACTCCAGACGATACGGATAGTTCTTCCGTTCAAGCACTTCATTCACTTTCTTAACATCAAAGACAGGAGACAGATTCAGATACCGGATCACTGCATATTCTTCCGGTACTGAAAACGCTGCAGAAGATGGTGTGCAACCAGATAATAATACTGATAATCCCAGTATCACACTTACTTTCTTATGCATATCCGCTTACTCCTTTTCCTGCTTTTTACTGCATATTTACATACTTACCAATTTCAATTCTTTGACTTCTTTTCTTGATACAGTGCATTCATTTTCTCTATTATCTCATCGAGAAACTCCGGCTGAGAAGATATCGACTTTTCCAGTCTTTCGTCGGTTCCGTCAAATACTCCCAGTGAGTTAAAACTTCCCCATTCCATCAGTTCTAGCAGCTGTTCTCTGGTACATACATCTACCAGATTCATTTCAAGATCAAAGATCTTTGACTCTTTCGATGCAATTGAATCAACGAATTCTTTATAGCTGAAAGACTCTATACCATATCTCTCTTTCAGTACGTCTGAGGATATCAGTTCCAGATTTCCGTAAACCACATCTTCATCTCTATCTACCACAGCTGCATTGCTCAGGTCAGGATCGGTATAAAGATCATAAACAAACTGCTGTGCATATTTACTTCCGTTAATCGGAAATACCACACCTGTACATGTGAGATAATTCAGAACATATGGCTGATATTCAATTCCTCTGTAGCCATCACGCAGCTGTGTATAGAAAATGATATCTGTATCTTCTTCAAGGCTTTTTTCCTTCACATGATTCATGATATGGGCAGCGAGATTCAGATGATCTGTTTCAGCAGTATAGGGATTGTAAAAAAACTCTTTCTCATCGTCCCAATGAATCCCCAGCATCCATGAATGATATTCAGGCTCACTCTTATTTTTCAGATCGAATTTCTGCTGTACACGGTTGGCAACAGTATAATCGTCATGATTCATCATATACTGTTCAAGATCGTCCAGTGTCTCAATCGCATATTCCTCTGCAAGATCCTCTTTTACAATTGCATAATACAGGTCAGCGCTTCCCGGCTGATATCGGATATTGAAAAAATTTGCAGGAAACACAACATTTTCTCCATCCGTTGTTCTATACATATCTGACGGAAGCAGTGAAAGAAGCTGATCATCCAGTACATCAAGCAAGCCTTCTCGATACCATACTTTATTAAAGGAATCAATCGCTGCACTTCCTGCGAGATCACAATGCTTTAATGCCTCATCTGTAATATCGGATTGTTCTGCCGCACTCATATCCCAGTATTTCCCCGGAACAAGAGTTGTTCTGAATTTGATTCTGTACGGATAGTTCTTTTCTTCAAGAACCTGATTTATACGCTTAAAATCCATCAGTGGATACGTTGACGAAAAGATCAAGGTTTCAATATCGGATTCCGACTCTGTTTCTATTTCTGATTCTGACTTGATATCAAAGCTCTCTGCTGAACAGCCCGTGGCAAGTAAGGAAAAAGCAGTCACTGCAGAGAACACTGCAAATAATCTCTTTGCTTTCAGCATATCATTTTAAATAATATGTTCCGACTGTCTTTGTTGTTCCGGCTACCACAGCTGTATGCGTTCCTCGATACTCTTCCAAACTGTACGGGCCTTCCGCATATGCATATGCGTATTTCCATCCGGTACTAGAACCTGTAATATCAGGTGCACCTGGTGCTCTGGGCACACCAACGACATAAACATACGCAGATCCCGGATCACCGTAAAGTGTTGTAGTTCCTGAGATTGAAATAGAACTGGAAGTATTGATTGTTCCCTGCATATAGGTTCCTGTCCAGAAGGATACAGTACCATACGTAGCAGCATTAACACATACACTGCTTACGAAAAGAGTCATGACAATCGCACATGATGTGAGAACTGATTTTACTGTATTTTTCATATTATTATCCTTTCGATATTTCAAAGTGCTTCAGACGCTCACTATACTGTTACAAGCGCCTTAGAAACAGTCTGTTAAACAACAAACTGCAATGTGAGAATCAGGCCTGGGTTCTGATGAACTGTTAAGTACTAACATACACATCTTAGCATGTAAAACCGCTTTTACATCAAGCATGATTTTTTGGCATATTAAGGTTCATTTTTACTGTGCTGCGCGTCATATTTTCCTGCAATTTTTCATTTTTTCAGGCCATTTTATGTTATTCTCCGTATAATTCAACGATTCAGCTCACATTCTGTCAGTTTCTGCTGTAAACCTGCTTTACAGCATTTCTTTTCCTGCTATCATTTCTTCAGAGGTATTCTCATGAAGATCAGTGACTTTGCTTCCCTTTTTAATCTTTCAAGACAATCTATTCATAATTATACCAAGGCTGGTATTCTTTCTCCGGTTAAGGCAATGAACGATAAGAATGAATACACTGCAGGTGATATTCAGACAATGATTGTTCATGCTCGTCTTTCTGATTTTGGTCTGGAACAGAATGATCGTGCTGATCTTATTAACAGGAATGACTTTCAAAGTCATATTGATTCTCTCTGCAGTCTGGAAGAATCCTTTAAGAAAAAGCTTCTTTTTGATAAACGGAAAATCCAGGCTCTTCACACAAAGATCGAACAGGCAGAATTTGCATATCTGAATCAGAATACGATCTGGCAATGTACGCTCAATGCTGTCCAATATATTCCTTACGCTCCCTGCACAGGTTCAAAGGAAATTGATATTCCGATCAACACTGATCTTTTCAAAGAATGTCTGAAGTATGCTTCCCTTACGGAATGTGAAATTGTCGGAAGACTGGGCGACCATGAAAGTCAGGCTGTATGGCAGTTTACAATGGACTCTGAGTATTCTGAAGAACTAGATATTACTTTGTTCCAAAACGCCGGTAATCGAAAAGAAATGCATGCAATAACGACTGCTGTAGTCACTGAATCTTATGATCATTTGAAAGACAATTGCAGAAAACTAACAGATTATGCAGAACAGAATCATCTGACAGTTCCTGCACACCCCTGTTTTGTTATCAAGCCGCTTCTCTTTCTGTCTTCAAGGAATGTTGTCGCTTTATATCAGATATTTATTCTTCTGGAATCATAAGTTTATATAGCAATATTCCCAAACTGTTTGAATAGTCAAAATACAAAGATACAAAAACTTAAAAGGAACTGTCATGAAATATTCGATCGAAGATCTTATGGTCACAATCGAACTGATTCAATACAGTTCCTTCCATTTGTTCGAAGAGTCATCACCCTATCTGAGTTTTCCCAACTTTTCCGGTGGATCGTACTGCGCTATCTTTGTGCTTCAATAATATTACTTTTCAGTATCTAAATGCAAACGTATCTTACGACTGTTTGTATAAAATCTTATACACATAGAAATACAAGAATTACCATAATCGTGATAATTTGCACCGTCCAGTGTTCAAGCATGCGTAAAATTGCCATTACCTAAATATGCAGCAGGAGTATACACCTTATTATTTGTCCACCCTGCTTCACATGTCGTGTAGGAATACCAATAACCCTGATACGCTACCATATAGCTAATATTTACGAGATTTTTATTCGCAGATATCGCTGCATTAAATGGCATATTTTCTATTTCATGAACTACTGCACTAATTAGTGAAAGTACACTTACTGCATTTCCTACAGCACCAATAAAGCCTGCGAGAGCAGATGCTATTTGGTATGATGTATAACCGCCAATTGTTGTTAATCCATTTCTCGTCAGCATCAAACTGATTCCATTTGCAATAGTCGTATTATTTTCAGAAGCATAATCCGGGAGCACATCGCATACCAAAGAAAATGCAGTTGGGCTATTTCGCAATGCTAGTAATCTCGAGATTTGTGAACTAGGTTCATATACAGCTGTAACAATTCTAAGATTGCCATTTGAAGAAACACTCATTCCTCCTCCAGTATATGACCACACTGCCCCATTAGGATACATATTTTGATATACGGTCAGACAATTGTCCACATATGATCCGGAATTAATCTGTGCTGTTCCTGAATGCGCATATACTTCATAAGCTTCCATCAAATAGTCTGTAAAGCTAGGAGCCAAATCATAATTGAGTACGTACGGATTAGCTTCGGTACCATCGCCAGAAATAACTGACATTGAAATTTCGCTGTTATATTGCTCAATTAAGCTTGAATCCAATGTAGTTAATCCAAAATCCTCTTTTGCACTAATGTGCAATACATTGGTAAATACCACAGAAACAAACATTGTAAAAGCAAGCAACACTTTCAAAACTTTACGTTTCATATACTTTACTTCATTCTTCTCTGTATTATGTTTTCAAATTGCAATCTCCGTGAAGAGTTTCAATGTTCTATAAAGGATATGACTTTATTATCCTCAAAGCAGAGTGTTCCGGCCGTTCCTATTTCCATCGAATAAACATGAGCATCACAAATCAAAGAAATCTTATTAGTATCACATTGAAATTCCGTAACAAATTCTATATCACGCCTCATTCCCGAGCCAGCTTTTGACGGAGTTGTTGCAGACCAGGTTTTTTGGATCCAATGATCTATTATTATTGCATTTTCGCAAACATTATTATGTTTCTTAGAATTGTCGCTACTTAGCACAAAATACCAAAATAGATACAAAACAAATACAATAATTAGAATAACCAACACCATCATACGTTCTTTAAATTGTGTACACTTTGAATGTGTAACTCCTATACTCATATATTACTATTGTATTTGTCAATTGAAAATTGCAAGCATCTAATCGGTTGAATTTTGAACACGTCCAAGGCCGCACTGGACAGTTGCGAAACGTTCTTTCTGTAATTGTGTATAATAAAGCGGAATTTTGACATTCCGCTTCATTGGTATGGTGGAGCTGAGGGAGGTTCATAACCACACGTAATATATGTGTTTTATGCCCATTTACCGCCTAAAACGTGTACAAATCCACTGTTTTTGTTCTGTTTCACCTCGTATGTACAGTTATATTTCTATAGGTCGGTCACAGACACCTGTCAGGCTTACGTTTATTTCAAACAATCAATGTTTCAGTGATTGTTCCTTCTTGTTATCCTGACTGTATCAAGATTGATCAAATTACCTGGAAAAATAGTAGTCTGTATCCTCTTGAGAAACATAATCACTGTAACTGCCATCCAGTGCTTTCTGTTTTGATCTGAGCAGTACGAATTCATCTCCATCCATACAGATCGGACACTTTACATAGTATTCGTAATATTCACCTTGCTCTGAATCATTTGTTTCCCTAATTCCCCAGGAATCAAGAATGATTGCAGCACTTCCATCTGAAGCAATCGTAAATGGTGTACTTTTTCTAGATATGGACAGAGTTCCATGTCTGGGTGTTATGAACGTAATTTTCATAAAATCACTTAGCACGGTCTCTCCCAAACTGTAGCTGTTGCCCGACTTTACTATCCTTCTGCAGATATATACTAAAGGAAAGTCTTCGATTTCTAATTGATCAATAAGCATATACGGTGAAAACATCTGCTTGTCCCCATAAGTATGTATAAGTACCATGTATGATGAAATGTCCGTGGTCTGGCATATACATAGTTTTTGAAAGCCCACTGTACCAAGTTTCCTGGCCCCAGGATAAACCACTATAGTCAGTAGTTCTCACAACTCCGGTAAAAGAAACACCAGTAATACCATTCATCGGAACAAAACGAATTGTACCTTGTCCATTACTTTTAGTAAATTGTATATCAGCTACAACCACACCATCCACAGAAATTCGAGATAATCCAGCTTGATTATTATTTTCTACAGATGCTGTTACCTGGCCGATCGATACTGCTTCACCGCTTTCTTGAGCTAATGCATGGAAAGGACAAATGCACAAACTTAAGAACATCGTAACAGAAAGCACAAAACACCTAACTAGTCTGATATTCATTATTATTTCCTCACTTCTAAATTATGTAACGCTATTTTCAAACATATAGTTGATGACTGTCCACCTGGGTGAACAGTAAGATCATGTCATATCATTTACTATACAGGTACGAGGTAAATGAATATGGCAATCGAACGTGAATATCTCGAATCCCTTAGTCCTGTTGAACTGGACATAATTGATGCTTTCTTATCTGAAAGGAAGGATGCTTCTGTTAATCCTTCTACAGAGAACTACGAGAATCTTCTGCCTGAGGTGAAGTACTGCCCTCATTGCAGTTCTATGCACATTGTGAAGAATGGCTTTAACAAGAGTATTCGTCGCAATGGAGTAAAGCGTCAGAAGTACAGATGCAAGGACTGCAGGTCTGTCTTTGTTCCTACTACCGGAACAATCTTCAGAAA
>JAZUHS010000118.1:0-2575 GCA_045641845.1 Bulleidia sp.
ACACTGTTCTTGTTTACATATTTGAATTCATACTTTGTCATTTTCAGATCTCCTTATATAGATGCCTTTGTTATATGCAGAGAAGAAGATCTGTTTTTTTCATATGTTTATTAAGACTGGCTTTATGGAAAACAGGAGAAAAAATCATGTTTTACCTTTCGTCTAACATGTAGCTGTCAGAAGGAGGTAACAGATGAAGACAGATGTGAGTGCAAGATATGCATATGACAAGATCAGAACAGTATTCTCGGCAGACAGGACTGCCAAGAGCATATGCGTTACTATGGGTGCTTTTGTAATCTTTATTCTTGACCGCACCGGCAGTATGCGCAGGTTTATTCAGCCTGCTAAAAAGAGAATCATCACAATGTGCAGCGACCTCAGGAAGGTTATGCAGGAAAAGAATTACGACATCAGCAGTTTGAAGGCAGTAGTCATTGATTTCGGTGATCTGTACTTTGAAAAGGACTGGATCCATGTTTCTCCGGTCTTTGAATTAACAGATGACCCTTTAGCAGAAGAAGCATTTGCGAACTATGTGAATTCCATTCATGCCCATGGCGGCGGCGGAGATGGTCCGGAATCCTCATTGGAAGCTTTGAATGTTGCATTGAATATGGTGGAACTGGAAGGCTTTGAAGATCGCAATCGCTACTGCTATGTCGTACTGAGCGATGCAGCAGGACATGAACTGGATGATACAAGACGAAGAACATGCCGCTGGTATCCGCAGGATATTGCCGAAAACATGGATGACCTGAACGTACGCTGGCTCTATCCGAAGTGGGATATCCGTCCTCGTGATATGAGGATGCTGCTGTTTACACCGAACTGCTATCCGTGGAATGAAATGGCACAGAAGATGGAAAGAGTGAACTGGTGTGAATCAATTGCCGGCAATGGTCTGGCTGAATTATCTATGGATACCATCTACAGATGGTTGCGAGACAGTATTTAAGAAAGGAATGTGCAAATGTCAGAATATAAAGAAGAACTGCTCAGCAGACTGAGCGGATATGGTACCAGAAAGAATATTCCCTACACTTCAAGTGAAATCATTAAGTATCTGAATTCCCTTTTAGCAGCAATGTTTTCCATTATTGATGAAAAAGAAGGTCTTTCCCACTTCAGCAACAGAGAATTCTACCGACGCTTCAAGGATATGATGCAAAGATATCAGCTGGAAGATACTCCCGAATATCAGCGCTTCAGAACGAATATTTCTCATCTTTCGAAGGAACTGGGTTCGGTAAACGGCGGAAAAAGAGGAGAGCATATTGCCAAGCAGATCCTGAATCAGGTATGCGCAGATTTTGGTGATGTAGAGGTTCTGTATAATGTCGCATTGGAAAGAAACGGAATGAGAACAGAGTATGATGCTCTGATTGTATCACCATGCGGCATCCTCTGTGTTGAAGTAAAGAATTACAGTCATAATATGAAGATCAATCGAAATGGCATTCTTGTATATGAAGATACAGGCAAGCCTGCATATAACCTGGTAGAACGTCTGGCTGTGAAGGAGAATCTGCTTCGTTCAGTATTGAATAAGGTGAAATACATCCCGATCAAGTCAGTACTCTTCTATACCGGCAACAGCAGTACTCTGAAGGATTATCACCGTGAAACTACTGTTGTCTTCCAGGGCAGTGCCAAGCGCACATTTAAAGGCCTTCTCTCATATGAACCGCTTCTGCATTCTTCTGAAGTAGAACAGATCATCACTACTCTGAAGTCATCAAGAGTATCCGGAAAAGGCTACAGTAAAACGGATTGTGAAGCGATCAAGGAAGACTTTGCGGAACTGATGGACATGATCAGACAGAAGGAACATCAGCTTGCAGTAAAGGAGGAAATCAATCAGAAGCTGAAAGGATGGAGAAAGCTGCTCAAACCATTCGCAAAGCTGGCAGAAGGCATGGCGGCGGTTATGGCGATACTGTTCTGCAGGATATAACGAATTAAAGGGAACGTTGGATGAAAACGTTTCCTTTTTTGCAATAAAGCTAGGATAAAACTGCTGTTTTAAAGCGTGCGTTGATCTGTGAACAGAACTTGTAGGTTACAATAAGAACAGTTGATGATACGAACTGTGTATCTTTATCGTTACTTGATAATCATAGATCAAGGAGCATTTTATTAAGAATATAGTGTAAATAGAAGGTGGGGGAAATGAGGGATTCTAAAGTAATCAGAAGGGCTCTGATATTGCTGGCTGTTCTCGCTTTTGTGTCGAGTACAGTATGTTTTATCTCAATGGGCACTCTCAACTAGAAGCTGCATATAATGCACTTCTTCTGTTTCCGATGAATTACGGCAGATGGGAAAGTGTGGATTTTACAACTCCGGCAGGCATAATTCTGCAGGTTTCAAGATTTTTAGCACCAATATCCGGATTGGGAGTGTTCTGTACGATTGTCAGCGATTTCGGTCAATGGCTGGAATTGAAAAACAAGAAAATGATTGTTGTTTATGGCAATTCACCGGAAGCGAAGATCTTCAGGGAATGTTCTGCATATTCAGGTAGAATTCTGAAGGGGAAAGCACAGCAGTTTGTATATGCCAGACAGTACAA
>JAZUHS010000119.1:0-9149 GCA_045641845.1 Bulleidia sp.
CCAGCGAATGCTGTAACTTCGTTACCGAGCAGGTCAACATAGTTATCGTTATCATAAACGCCAGTAGCCATGCCTTCGCCTGCACCGTGCAGCCAGATTACCAGAGCGTTCTTCTTGTCATCTTCAGCAGGTACATATTCGCCATAAGCGTATGTGTAACCGTCCTTAGCTGTGTAGCTCTTTGTAACATCGAACTTCTTAGCTGCATCACATTCCCAGTTTGTATCGTCCTTGAGGTCGATTGCCTGTGATACGGAAACCTTCTTTTCGCCAACCATGCCTGTAACTGTCAGAGCATAAGGTTCGCACCACTTGTTGGATCCGGAAGGAACATCATAACGGAAAGGAGAACCGTCATTAGGAGAAACATACATTTCAACTGTGAGGATCTTGCCTTCTTCAGCATCAACCTTATTGCCCTTTTCATCAGACAGATATACAGCTTCAACCTTACGAGCGCCTTCAGCTACATATACGGACAGATCAGCCCAGTTAGTAGCTTCCTTAGCTTCAGTAACCTTGAATGTACCAGCCTTGATGTCTTCAGCCTTAACAGCTTCATCCAGAGTGATGATTGTCTTCTGAACTGCAGGACCCCAGTCGTCACCGACGATGACGAGTCTCTGTGTACCATCGATTTCTTCAGGAACAACTACATTGATTCTGGAAGAACCCTTAGGATTTTCATAGTCCATCAGGTAGTTTTCATATACTGTCAGAGGAGAGTTAGCTGTAGCAACATTCGCAAAGCCATTGCTATCTGTATCCTTGAAGGAAGCAACATATGCAGACAGTGCGAGGTAGTCTTCAACTACATAGTCCTTAACCAGAGTAGCGCCGCCGAACATAGCGAAGCCATCACCCAGGTCACGCAGTGTATAGTTTGTACCAGCCAGTGTATAAGTAGCTTCTACATCGAGAGGTTCATATGTCTTAGTTTCCTTGTTGTAAACCTTGACATCATGTACACGGTATTCAGAGGAAGGACCTGCTGTCCATACGTTTTCCTGAGACTTGGAAACGGATGTTTCAATACCGGACTGTACAGCATATGTAGCACCTGCTACCTGCAGGAAACCACCGGATTCAGCACCGGGAGTAACCTGTGCGCCCCATTCGAGAGCATCGAGGATCTGCTGACCTGTAACTTCCATCAGGCAGATAACGTTGCCGAAGGGATTAACAGTCTTAGCGGAGTTGTAGGACCAGTCACCTGCAGGGATATTCGCACGAACACCGCCGCCGTTCATGATTGCAACATCGCAGTTCAGTTCTTCAACCATGTTGAAGTAGTAGTAGTAAGCATCTGCATCGAGGTCACCCATGTTTGTGGATGTCTTACGAACAGCACGCTTGCCGTTTGCATCGTTGATTGTGAAGTCGATTTCTGTTTCACCAATCTTTGCACCGAGCATTGTGTTAACATCGTCCATCCATGCATCTTCCATAGCAGCAACAGCAGCATCTTCAGATGCATATTCCTTAACGAGTTCTGTCTTGATGCCATCTTCAGTAATTGTCATGACACCGATTGCAGAATAGTAGGAACCTGTCTGAGTCAGAACAACATTATTGCCATCCTTGTCCTGTACTGTCTTGCCGACAACAGTGCTGTGAGAATGACCGTCAATCCATGCTGTCAGACCGGATACATTAGCGATAATGTCTTCGGATCTCCAGGGAGCGGAAGAAGGATCATCGCCGCAATGACCGATTGCGATAACGTAATCAGCTTCAGCCGCAGCAGCATCTACAGCCTTCTGTACAGCTGCATACAGAGGAGCACCATCTGTACCGCCGTCAATCTGATAGATGAACTTGGACTGAGCTTCGTCCATGAAGTATGCAGGAGTAGACTTTGTGTATGTTTCGGGTGTTGTAACACCAACGAAAGCAACCTTAGTACCATCAAAGTCGAATACCTTGTAAGAATCTACAACAGTTTCGCCTGTTTCTGTTACCTTGAAGTTGCAGGATACATACGGGAAGTCAGCTTCATCAATGAATGCGAGAGCTCTTGCCATACCGTAGTCGAATTCATGGTTACCGAATGTAGCAATGTCATAGTCAGCTTCATTCATCAGTTTGATGATTGTTGCACCCTGGTCCATTGCGCCATAAGCAGTACCCTGAGCGTGGTCACCTGCGTCAACCAGCAGCACATTCTTTCCTTCAGCAGCGAGATCCTGCTTCATCTGAGAGATTGTCGCATAGGACAGATTCTTGTCGATGTAAGTATGGATGTCGTTTGTGTAAAGAATCTTGATTTCTGTGCTTGTGCCGGGTTCTTCAGCTGCCACAAATGCAGTTGCCTGCGGCATTACCATAGCCATAGCTGTGATAAATGCCATCAATTTCTTAAGCATAATATCCCACCTTTCTTTTATGCTATTAATAAAAATATCATGAATACGCTTCGGGCAACAACACCCGATGCAAGCGCATTCAATAATTAACTGACATAAAAACTTTCAAACACTTATTTTCATGATATTTTCATGAAAACAGGCTCTCGCTCTGCTCTTCGGCAGCAGCTGACAGCCTGTTCTTTTCTTATATTATCCGATCATATCTGAACTTACGGATCAGCTGTACCGGTGTTCCGATCAGCACCTGCACAATACCTATGATCCAGTATCCGTTGAACTCACGGATCAGACCCTGCACCATGAAGTCAGACAGGTACCCTCCGGCAACTCTTGCCAAAGCTCTGAACGGCATGTTCAGCACATAGGAAATCTCTACACTTGGCTTACCTTCCGCGATGCTCTTGCGATTGAGATGATCCAGCAGTGCATAGATGCCTCTTCCCAACAGTGAATGGCAGTGCTTCAGATCTGCGAAGGTGCTGTTTTCATGCAGAGTATGTGTCATCCGTTCTTCTTCAAATGCAGGCAGCTCCATTGTGAAGTTCAAAGGTGCATCCGTTCCCTGAATACATATCTCTGCATTAAGACGGATATCTCTGGAAGAAGCACCGATCCTGATCTGATAGATACCGCCTTCTGTTTCAAAATGATCTGTTATCGGATTAAAGTAGCGGAAGCTGTATTCATCAAAGGGAATCGATACCCTTCTTTTTTCATGCGGTGCAAGTGTGACACGGACAAAACCCTTGAGTTCCTGTACTGCACGTTCGATCACACTGTCTTTCTTGCCGATATATAACTGTGCGATTTCCGTACCGGTTCTTTCGCCTGTATTTTCTATTACAAAGGAAGCACCCTGTTCATTGACGTTCAGTTCACTGCAGGCAAAGGATGTATAGCTTAAGCCATAGCCGAAGGGAAAGCGTACTTCCTTCTTTTCACGATCATAATAGCGATAGCCGACAAAGAGACCCTCACTGTAAAGGATATTCTTTTCTTCATCCGGATATCTGCCATACATGTTGCTGTCCTGATACGACATCGGATAAGTTTCCGTGATCTTTCCGGAAGGATTAACCTTTCCTAATAGCACATCCACCATCGCCCTGCTTCCGGCCTGACCGCCAAGATACTCATGCACTATTGCAGCACAGTCATCCAGCCATTCCATCTCCATCGCACCGCCGCTGTTGAGCACTACGACAGTATTGGGATTCACTGCATGAACAGCTCTGATCAGTTTGGTCTGTACAGCATCCATACGCATACCGGGACGATCGAACCCTTCCGCATCATGCAGTTCATTCATACCAAGATACAGCACAGCAACGTCTGCCTTCTTCGCAAGTTCCACTGCTTCCTTCAGCAGTCCCTCATCTTCCGTACCATTTCGCTGAAATCCCCTTGCATATCCGACCGGTGTGATTCCTGCTTCCTTCCATGCTTCCAGCGGTGTGACTTTCTTGAAGGCATTGACCAGAGAAGAACCTGCACCCTGCATACGGCAGTTTTCCGCAAAGTCGCCGATGATGGCAATCTTTGCATCTTTGGATAAAGGAAGAAGATCATGATCATTCTTCAATAGAACTATCGCTTCCTGTGCAGCCCTTCGAGCCAGAGCATCATGGGCTTCAATGTCAATCTTCCTGCCTCTGTTGTTTTCAATACAGTCTGTGGCTGGAAGCAGTACGCCTAAAAGCTCTGCGACTCTATCATCAATGATCTTTTCTTCGATCTGACCGTTCTTTACTGCCCTGATCAGATGTTCATCACCATCCCCGCCCATCGTCGGCATGTTAAGTGCAGCTCCGGCAGCGATGCTGGCGACATGATCATTGCATGCTCCCCAGTCGGATACCGTAAAGCCATCAAAACCCCATTCGTTCTTCAGAATATCTGTAAGCAGATGACTGTTCTCATCGCAGTAGATGCCATTGACCATGTTATAGGCAGGCATGATGCTCTTTACATGTCCTTCCTTGACTGCCATTTCAAAACCGGCCAGATAGATTTCTCTTAAAACACGTTCATTGACAACAGAGTTGGAAGACATGCGTTTTAATTCCTGTGAGTTGACGGCAAAATGCTTGGCACAGGCACTGATGCCATCCTTCTGGATTCCGCGCACCAGTGCAGCCGCCATCTTTCCGGAAAGATACGGATCTTCACTGTAGTATTCAAAGTTTCGTCCGCATAACGGTGAACGTTTGATATTCAGACCAGGTCCAAGTACGACACCAACCCCTGCGGCTGCAGCTTCTTTGCCGATCGCTTCACCTATTTCCGTCTGCAGTTCTTCATCCCAGGTATTCGCTATCGCGGAGGCAGTCGGAAAGCATGTGGCCGGAATACTTCCTCCCAGTCCTAAATGATCCCCTGCTTCCCCCTGTGTTCTTAAGCCATGCGGGCCATCGGATAAAAGCATGCCCGGAATACCCAGACGTTTTACAGAACGTGTGCTCCAGAAGGTTCTGCCTGCAAGCATTCTGCATTTTTCTTCCAATGTCATTGATGCAATGATATCCCTGATCTCCATATATGATCCTCAACTTCTTCTGTATGCACATTATAGATGATCCTGTACGTAAACATGTTCTAAACACATTAAAAGAGCTGCATGGAAACAGCTGATACATCACTGTATCAGTTCTGCTTCTGCAGCTCTTTGGTTAATCCATCAGTTTTCAGCGATAACCTTGCCTTCAAAGACAACGGATACAGGCAGTACATCCTTGAATTCTGTTTCCGGAACATCAAAGAGATTTACATCGTATACGTTGTAGTTGGCATCCTTGCCTGTTTCGATGGAACCTGTTGTGTCATCAATACGCATCTGAATTGCAGCATTGATTGTATAACCCTTCAGCAGCTTTTCCAGAGAGAGCTTAGCATCTTCACTGGGACGCATGCCATCATCCAGAGGCCATTCGATATCCACACGAGTCATGGCTGTCTGCATACCGAAGTAAGGATTTGCACGGTTTTCTTCGAACATGGAATAGATGTCGGAACCAAATGTAACAATCGCACCGGAATCCATCATTGTGTTGAACTGATACATCTTGTTGTAACGTTCTTCACCAAGGTAGAACTTTGCGGCATCACCGAAGTAACCGCCGGACCAGTGAGGAGTCCAGTTGATGATGATGCCCAGTTCAGCAGGACGAGTCATATCAGCTTCATCTACATATTCGCAATGGCACATTTCAACCTGAATATCCAGCGGACCCTGTTCATTGATCAGTTCTTCTGTAACATCGCAGATTGTACGGAATGCCAGGTCGCCTACCAGGTGGAAGTGTACATCCAGACCGGATTCGTTGCAGCGGCGGATGACATCCTTTGTCTGTTCACGATCGAAGATCATGTAGCCATGGTTATCAGGATCATCAACTGTACCATCGATCAGAGCAGAGTCACCAAGTTCGTTAGTACCATCATAGAAGATCTTGACTGTATCAACACGTACATGCTTTGTTGCATATGTATCATTGAGGTAGTGAATGAAATCCATGATTTCATCCAGATCTTCATATTCATTCAGAACAACACAGTCATTGAAGTACATGTTCAGCTTGCCTGCCAGATCCATATCATGAACGGACTTAACCTGCAGTTCGTCTTCCAGATGTGCATCCATGACACCTGTAACACCCCAGCTCTTCATGTCGCTTGTAACAATGTCCATAACTTCTTCTGTCGGTTCTTCCGCAGGAGCCCAGTTCAGCTTTTCCCACATGTTCGGCAGCAGTGCGCGATATGCGAATTCCTTGATCCAGCCTGTCAGTTCACCGTTTTCATCACGGACGAAACCTTCCAGATTAGGATCGGAAGGATCCAGATCAAATGCGCCTGTCAGTTCCAGGAACTTGCTGTTAACCCAGCTTGCATGGTCAGAGAAGTCACGAACCAGAATCGGACGATCAGGTGCAATTTCATCCAGCCATTCCTTATGAGGACCTTCTGTACCGAACATATCGGAAGGGAAATATTCAAAGTATGCGTAAGGATATTCTTCAATGGAATGTGTATCCAGGAAATCCTTCAGTGCAGCCATCAGTTCTTCATATGTATCCGGAACACCGATGTTAGTGTGCCAGCCTACCATACCAACTGTAGCAGGATGAGAATGTGCGTCAATCAGACCGGCAGTAATCATGCCGTCTTCATACTTCTGTACATCTGTTGTTTCACCGATATAAGCTTCAGCACCTTCAGCATCGCCAACGTAAACAAAGACACCGTCCTTGATTGCCATTGCCTCAGCCCAGGGCTGTGCTTCATCAGAAGTGTAGATGCTGCCATAGATGACAGTATCTGCAGCATCAGCTGCTGCGGATACAGGTGCAGAAGAGACAGCAGATTCTTCAGGCGCGCATCCGCACAGGGATACAGCCATCAGAAGAGAAAGCGGAATCAGTACTTTCTTCATGAAAAATCCTCCTTTATAAAATCACACAGAAACAGAATGATTATGAATAATCATTACTTTCTGCGCATTCTCAGTATATTTACCATACGCTGTTTAGCAACCGTTTTTTTATCGAATTCATCCGTAAAAACTTAAACGAATACTGCAAAAAATGTAAAAACCCGTTTTCATATCAGAAGATGACTCTTCTGCAGAAAACGGTTTCTCGTGATTCATATACTGCTAACGCACACGATGCGAAAGACTTAACGGCAGCTCCATGCGGTTTGCTTCAAGCAGTGTCTGATCCTGCAGGATTTCTTCCGTTCTGCCGTCAGCGATGACCTGACCGCCGGAAAGCAGAATCACACGTTCACATGTATCCAGCACAAGATCAAGATCATGCGAAACAATGATCTTGGTCATGGACAGCTGATTGACAGCATTGATGACAGCTCTGCGGTTCCAGGGATCCAGAGCAATGGAAGGTTCATCCATAATGATGACATCCGGTTCCATCGCAAGCACTGTCGCAATCGCCGCCATACGCTTTTCACCACCGGAAATCTTATGGTTATAACGATGCTTCAGTTCCGTTAACTGCAGCTTCTCCAGTACCGCATCCACTTTCGCTTCCGCTTCCTGTTTGGAAAGACCATAGTTTCTAGGACCGAACATCATGTCTTCATAGACTGTAGGCATGAACATCTGATTATCAGAGTCCTGCATCACGTAGCCAAGCTTTCTGCGCAGTTCGGCAAGGTTTGCCTTTGTGACTGTTTTGCCGTCAACGGTGATTGTTCCTTCATACGGCATCAGTCCTAACAGCAGCTTCATCAATGTAGACTTGCCGGTACCATTAGCACCGATGATTCCTACTGCTTCCCCATCGCTGATCTTCAGGCTGATGTTTTTCAGCACCGGCTTATCGGGGCTGTATGCAAAAGATACGTTTTCAAAAGTAATCATCATGAACTCCTTTCACCGGTCAAATCACCATGCCGCCCATCAGTTCGGCAAGATCCACAAAACGTGCTGTTAAAAGACACACAGCTGAAACAGCAAGGAAGACAGTATCATTCCTTTCAAACGAAGGAACACTCATGTAGGCAAAGCTGCCGTCAAAGCCTCTCTGCAGCATACTCTGATAAAGCTCTCTGGCTTTATCCATACTGCGCAGCAGAAGCTGACCAAGGAATGATCCCCAGGCAGAAATATGAATGCCGTTCTGTCCCGGTGCACGCAATGCATAGGCATCACTCATAATGGCAACCTGTTCAATCAGAACGGAAATATAACGATAGGTTAACAGGAACAGTGTGATCATCAGTTCCGGTACATGGATCTTTCGCATACTTGCACATAGAAGATCCACTTTGGTTGTCGCAATCAGCAGGAAAGAAGCAAGGAGGGAAAAGATTCCCTTCAGCATCAATGTCACCATTGAGATCATACCGCTGGTGATGATCAGACCTCCGATCCGGATCATCGGAACTTTATCCAGAAACGGATTGACGATACCTACAGCCATCACTAACGGCAGCATATGCCGCATCTTATGCAGACAGGTACCGATGGAAATATCACTCAGTCTGTACAGAATGACAGGATAGAGAATCATCACGAAGAGACCGGAGAGATTGTACTTATCAAAGGAAACAACCAGAAGAATATATAAGATGGTTGCTGCAAATTTAGCTAAGGGATGCAGGCGATGGATCAGTGAATCACCATCGGACAGTTCATCCACAGCCAGAATTTCCGACCATGCCTCGGTTGCCTTGTTCATATGTTTCCCTCCTTCCTGACAACTAACAAATCGGATACCCGAGAGGATATCCGATTTCATATTCTATACGTTTTTATTAAGCTTCACTACTCTTTTTCTTTTTCACACCTGTCAGACATACCAGCGCAGCAGCTGCAGCTACCATACCGGAACCGACCAGACCTGAAACAGTTGTACCGACAGGATTTTCCTCATCAGCAGCGAAAGCATAGTCAGGCAGGAATGCAGTCTTTTCAACGATGGAAGCAGCTGCATCAGCGACACCGCTGGCAACACCGAATTCTTCTTCATCCAGACCCATGTTAGCAGCATAGCCGCCTTCTTCATTACCAAACAGAGACCATTCCAGACCATCAGGATTGGAGCTTGCCATCAGGGACAGACCGCCGCCGACGATCGCAACCAGAACTGCAAGTGCAGCCAGGGTTGTCTTCTTTGTAAGCTTGCCATTGATTGCAGAACTCTTCTTTACATCAGGCAGCAGTTCAGGACGGGATTCATATACGAATACCAGAACAGCAGCTGTGATCAGACCTTCTACAAGACCAATCGCCAGATGAATCGGCTGCATCAGTGCACA
>JAZUHS010000120.1:0-12705 GCA_045641845.1 Bulleidia sp.
TAAACTTCATTTTATCCTCCATAGTATTCATTGATTGCTTGTACTACCTCAGCACCTGCTTCATAGAGATCACCGGAACTGCGGCCGTCATTGATCGAAATGATGAAGGATGCATCTGCGGTTGCACCGACAAGGTATGTATGGACACGACCACCACCACATTCGGCAGTACCTGTCTTAGCCCAGGCTGCGCCAAAGTCATCACAGATCTTGTACTTGTCAAATGCGACCCAGGAGAACAGTTCTCTGACCTTGGCAGCCTGTTCAGCTGTAAGGGGATGAGCAATCTCTTCAGCTTCCGCTGTGTAGTAGTTCTTATTGCCCTGTGTAATGGACTTGATGATGTTAGGCTGCAGCATGACGCCATCATTAGCGATCGCCTGTACAGCAGACAGCATTGTTACAGGTGTGATTACTGTCTTTCCCTGACCGTAGCAGGTATGTGCAAACAAGTTTGTATTCTTGTTGATCTTGAATGAAGATCTGCAGTCTGCGAAGAAAGGAATTGTAATATCAGATCCGATCCTGAAGTCTTCCATCATAGCCTTCACTTCATCTTTTCCTAACTGCAGACCAAGATAAGCGAAGTACTTATTCATTGAATGGTAGATTGCATCATAGATATCAGAATCTCCGAACTCCAGATGATCAAAATTAATAACTCCATACAGATCCGGTTCACCAGTATTCATATATACATACTTCGGATCATCCAGAGCTTCACCTCTCTGATCCGCGTATCTGACAAATGCGGCTGCCACGATTATCTTGAAAATCGATCCTGGCGGATCTGTCTCACTGATACCTCTGATAAAACCCGCACCATCCGGATTGCCTTCCGCAAAGATGGCATTCGGATTATTGGCATCAAACGGCACACTGCTCTTTGAGGCAAAAGCCAGATACTGACCTGTACGGTTATCCTGGATAATGATGCATCCGCCTTCATTACCTGTACTCAGCTTTTCTGTATTCAGCAGCTGCATCATTCGGCCCTGCAGATCCGTGTCCAGAGTGAGCGTAATATCACAGCCATTGCCTTCCTTATCTAATGTTCTCAGCCAGTAATCGGATACTCCGCTCAGAATACCAAAGCCCACTTCCCTGCCATCGTAATTGATCGTGCTGGTTCCAAGAATCATGCCGTATGCCTCGTTAATCTCATCAGAGATCCAGGGCATGTAACCATTCGCTACAGCAGGAATGACTTCTCTGCCATTACGATCGAAGATCGTACCGGGACTTACCGAAGCCGCAAGTGCTGCAGCTACGTAGTAGCCTTTCTCTCCCTGATCATGTTTGAACAGTTCCGGTGCAAACATGTACTTCCAGCTGACCACGCTCATGAATACAAGCACCAGTGCAAGCAAAGCATTCTGGGCCCGTCTGCCTTCTTCCAGAAAGGCACGACGAATTGCATTCTCACGGTTGAAATCCGTCTCCTGTTCCAGTTCCATGATCTTCTGACGGATCTTATTGAACTGTTCTTTCACTAATAACCATTTGTTCTTCATAAGAACCTCCTTCTTGTTTGTGACTTTATGTTCTCATTTACTTTCTCCACGATTTTTTTGTATGTTTTCTGAATACAGAAAAGACCCTGTCTGTCAGGGTCTGATCAATTCAGTTATGCATATACTGCGCGTCCTCATCCTTCTCATCCAGGATGATGCACAGACGATTCTGCATGGCGATGTCTTCGATGTAAGTGCCGTTGACTAAGTCACCATCTTTATGCCAGTGGTTATCAGCACCCAAGCCATATACTCCGGCAATCTGTTCCTCCTTCACACCGCATTCCTTCAGGACAGAGGCAACTCTTTCAGCTCTGATGCGGGAGAGTTCATCGCACTTTTTTTTGTCGCCGGATGCTGTTGTAGCACCGATCACCACCTTGCTGTTAGGATGTTCTTTGATTGTGTCTGCAGCTTCTCCCAGAACTTCATATGCTTTAGCCTCATCATCAAACTGATCTGAATTCGCTGCAAACTTCAGTACTGATTCATCAAATTTATGAGGGGGAATCAGCGTTCTTGCGCCTACCGGAACTTCTTTTACCGCAGGAAGTCCGGCAGTTTCACCCTCTCCAGGCTGATCGGGCATAAACTCAACCATTGAGCCTCCTTCCTCAATAACTGCAGTAATCATCTCCTCAAGCAGTTCCTTATCAGCTTCAGAAGGTTCCATCTGTGTTCCGCTGACACAGCCCAGATAGTACCATTCGACATAGTCAATCTCAGAAAGATCAGGGATTGCCTTTGCCTCCTTGAGAGATTCGATCAGTTTGTCTGTTGTCAGCTGATCGAGTGTAAATCCTTCGGAAGTGAGATTGAAATAACCTTCTGTACTAAGACCACTGTCAAATACATACAGTACTGTGCGGCCATCGCGGTTCTTGCGGGCAAGCTTACCGGCTTTGTCCAGGGACTTAAGCAGATCCACTTCCTCACTTTTAGCTTTGTATGATGTTAATTCATTCATGATGGCAGTTTCGAATGCTTCAAATGCCTCTTCCCTCTGTTCACCGGGAAGATCATTGATCTTTACGCCTTCCACCTTATCCGGGATGCTCATATCGACAGTGACTGATGCGCTGCCATCATCAATGATCTGGATGACTGATCCGCCGGATTCAACTGCATTCGAAACAGGTTTTTCGTAAGCTGTGTAATTGATTGCCGGAGCCTTATCATGGATACCGGAAATGATAATAGATGTAACAGGTTCCTTGGGAGCGGATGTACATCCGGATAATACTGCAGCCAGAATCACCGCTGCAGCCATTCTTGCAATAAACTTTTTCATTTTTACTTTATCTCCTTTTTTACTCAATTGACTCTCATACGACAGAATCACTTCTCTATGGTGATCTGTTTCCTGCTTTTCTATCTTTCATGTAGCTGTCTCTCCTTACTGACAGCTACATCGTACTGGTTCACTTCCCCCTCACTTTTTTCATCGTTTTTTGTAAAAGAGTGCCCTGATCGGACACTCTTCACTCAGCTATGCGTATTCAGAAAGGACAGTGCATCTGCATTTCCTGCGGATCTGGCCAGCTCCTCCTTTGCGATCACCTGCAGTTTCTGTTTGATATTCATGATTGCCTTGACTGCTCGATCATAGGCATCCTGGTCCAGCTTAAGAAGAGGAACTACCATATGTTCAGGTTCTACACTCATACCCATCAACGCTGAACGAAGTTCTGCTCTGCGCTTACGGTCTTCCTGCAGTTTCCTGTACTCTTTTACAATTTCTACAGAGATAGGATTGCGGAACATCCAGCTGAAGGCCGCAGCCGCAAGGGTGGTCGCCAGCGGTTCAAGCATATAGAGGATATTGATGGACCATGCTGTTCGCCAATCTGCGGCTGTAGGAGCAGCCACCGTATTTACAGCAGCACCGACGGTACCGGAAGCCTGATTCACCAGGCTTGCGGCAGTAATGTGCTTGGGCAGATAGAGTTCAGCATTGGCATAATGCAGATATACAAAGGCACCATATACAAGCAGCCAGGAAACAACTGTGAAGATCATCACTGTCCATGCCGAATTACTCAGCTTGTACTTGATCCTGGCCATGGCATCTGTAAAGGGAATAGCAAGCATATTCATCAGACAGGCAATTACTCCTGTCATGACGAGAGAAGCATATTTTGACTGTGTAAACAGTCTGTTTATAAAGCTGTATCCGGCATATGCATCGGCGAATGCCATCATAGCGGTAAAGGCAAATACCATCAGTGTGCCAAGCCATAAGCCGGCACTGCTCTTATATAAAACGGGTTTCATTCTTCATTTCCTCCTTAAGCAAAGATACTGCCGGCATCACGTGCTGCTTCCAGTGCCTTGATGCGCTTTTCTCTCGCTTCAATCTGTTCATCCAGATGATTGCTTTCTTCAACCAGTGCCATAGCATCCGCAGACCAGATCTCTGCGATCTTGTGAATGTTCTCAATATTCTTCTTGTGCTGATTCTCCAGTTCATCCAGAGCATCCTGAATTTCGTTTTCGATTGCTTCTTCTGTATAGCTGAAATTAAAGATATCCAGATGAAGCTTGTGGATCAGACGACGGCAGAAGCTTCTGAAGTTTGCCAGAAACCGCGTCAGACTGTCCGGAACGGAATACTCATAGAGTTTGATCTTTGCTGTCTTTGCGGTGGTGCTGTGTCTTTTTACATAATCGTTAAGCGTGGACTGTTTCATTGTTTCCTCCTTTGTATGCGATCAGCATTTCATTGTCAGGCATATCCGCCGGAAGGCCTGCATTTCTGTTTCTTGCGGCTGACCAGAACATCGCTTTGTGCGTTCTGTATCTGTTCAGGATGATCGTTCTGTACTTCTTTTCCACCATATCCGCACGTTTGCAGAGAAGCTCAATACGGGGAAGCAGAGCAATAATCTGCTTCATTTCCTGCTGGAGTCTGTACTGTTCACGGCATTCCATTTCATTCAGATGCTTCAGCGGTCTTGTCATGGCATTGATCTGCTTCATACGTTCTTCCAGATCTTTCTTCATGATTTCCATATGTTCTCTTGCCTGATCAATGCTGAATTCTCTGTCCATCAGAATACCTGCGACTTTGTCATTGAGATGAACCATCGCAGCAGGTACCTCATCGACTGTGCCGCTGGCATATGTGCTGTGACCGAACATCGCACCACGCAGTCGATCCAGGAAACAGGGATACTTCAGTGCCCGGGGGATTCTGCGGCATGCCGCTAACTGATCTTCAATGCGATCTAATGTAGTTTCAAAATCATTCATGTCTTTCTCATTTCCTTTCTTCGCTTAAACTTTATCCCTGCAGATGAACGCATATTTTTCCGGCATTTTTAAAAGGTGCCCTGTTCGGAGCACCCTGTATTCATGCCAATACCTTCGGATCAATTCCCAGCGCTGCGAGTGCGGATCTGTTGGCAGTCATGAATCTGCCGTTGATCTTATGCAGCTCGTATGTACCATCTTCACGCTCTGTAATCGCCTGATAGATGCCGTTTAGAGGCGGATCGAATTCCTTTGTTTTTACCTTTTCATGTCCCTTGAATACAAATCTCAGGGTTACCTCAGAACCCTTGTTCAGGATTACTTTATGTCCGGGTTCACCAAGTGCACTGACACTATATTCGCCGGGCATCATTCTTACCTTTGCAGTTCCATCTTCTGCTGTCATTACCTTCTTAATCTCCTTTGTCTTTAAATTGCCTACATAAACCACGCTGTTTGCGATCGGACGATCCATATGATCGACAACGTGTACCGTAATAAGTCCTTCGTTAGGAACTGCTGTATGTCTGAAGTCAGCCAGTACTTCTGTACAGCTGCTGTATCTTCTGGCAGGATCCACATCAAGCATTCTGGCAAGCACACGCTTGTGTACAGGATCCAGCTTGTTGCTGAGGGTGATCTTCTTTCCCTTGAGAAGAGCTTCATATACATATCTGCAGCCGGCAGGGATTCTGGGCATTTCACCGGTCAGATACATGTACCAGACAAGACCTGCAGAGAAGATATCCGAAGCAAATGTGATTGCCTTTGCTTCTGCAGAATCCGGTGTACCATGCATCTTGATATAACGCGCTACTTCCGGAGAGTAATAGTCAAATGTACCGACAAGATCTTCTCCGCCGGGTTTCTCATCAACATAGAAGCTGTCGTCAAAGTCGATCAGCTTTGCTCTTTTTCTGCTCTTGAGAATGAGAATGTTCTCAGGCTTGATATCGGCATGGATAATGCCGAAGCGATGCAGTGTACCAAGTGCTTCCAGGACATTGATCATGATTTCATCGATTTCCTCGACAGTCAGAACATCGTGGATATCCTGTGCAGGCAGATCCAGGAAATCCACATATTCTGCAGCTTTGTACAGCTTGTTTCCTTCTCTGAAGATTTCCTTTGCCAGAACAAGGTTATCAGAGCCTCTGCCTGCTCTTTTGAGCTGATTATTGATTCTCAGAAGACGCTTATATACTGCTTCACAGTCCTCATACTGCTTCTTCAGGGCAGGATATGCCTGACAGGCACTCTCTTCAGGCCAGATAAAGCCATATTCCTTCAGAAAGTACTGAATACCTTCTCTGGTAAAAGCAGCTACCTTGCTGGCATTTCCGGTTCTCCAGTTTTCAAGACTTGTATAGTCCCTGATCTTAATTGACATGCGTTATCCTCCATACTTTTCGTAGCTGCTGCGGTACTGACTCCAGATTCTCTCAATTGATGCAGAATACTGTCTTTCGTATTCCTTCAGTTCCTGAATACATCTGCTTACTTCCTGATGTGCTCTGTTCTTCATCGTCTGATAGACATTTGCACTAAAGGGCGGACAGCCCATCAGAATGAACATCCTGATTTCTGATCTGATATCTGCCTGATGCTTTGCATAGACCTTCTGTAAAGCAGAAGGTTCATGAAGCAGCTGATGCAGCTGTTCTTCATAGCACTTCAGCATCTGCTGTACATCTTCCGGGAAAGAAGCTCTTGTTTCATCATCGACGTTGGCATATCCTTCCGCATTGATATGCACAGTTCCCAGAAGATTCCATGTTTCCAGATCGCTGTTCTTCTTTTCAGCAGTGCTGTACATCTCTCTGATCTTTCTGGTGCTGTTTTCCATGTATTCATTCAGCTGGGTGAATGCTTCCATTTTTTCTGAAGATGTCTTCCCTGCTGTTTCCAGCAGATAGTTTTCATATGCCGCAGTACATGCATCCATATTCTGACGGAACTGTTCGATGTAGTTTTTCTGTGCATATTCCAGTTCTTCTGTACGCTGACGGGTGAATTCATCTTTGACACAGCGGACAATATCATTCTGAAGCTGTCTGATCTTTGCCTGCTCTTCCTTCATTTCAGCACTGTGTGCTCTTCTGATTTCCATCATCATCTGATTGAACTTCTGTGAACTGCGGGGTGCTGTTACCTTGTTTTCCAGCAGATTTCCAAGCCACTGCACACATTCATCGTCAAACTGTTCTCTGTTCAGGAATTCATCAATCACATTCTTTTCTGCCTGCTCAGCATTCTTCTTCGCAGCTACCAGCTGCAGGTAAACGTCATCCTTTTTCTTGTGTACCGGATAATCCTGCATCCATGTGTGCATATTCGCTGTGCGTGTATCGATCTTTCCGTGCCACCATTCCATGCCCTGTTCATGACAGCTGATGATCAAAGATACAGAGCAGTCATCCTGTGCATCCGCTGCACAGGTATCCTGAAGCTTCTTCATGAATACAAAGAAGTCTTCACTTCCATTCAGTAAATCCAGCAGAGTCACTTCCAGATTCATCGGTGATGTGTAGCCCTTCAGACCATAGACACCATCTGATGTGCAGATTGACAGGAAGGGTTTTGTCATAGTGTCTACACGATATCTCATCTGTGTATTTTTCATATCCAGACCAAGACGTTCCACTAGCGGGGATGTACCGCCCTGACGAAGATCGATATAGGCATCTGCCTGATCGGCACTGGTATCCATGGACATCTGATGCAGGCCATCCTCATCAAGGACATACACACGGCTGTCTCCGCTCCAGATACTGATATGCTGTACCTTGTTATCTTTTGTCTTTGTAACCATGGACATTGCAATGGTAGAAGGGAAAATCAGTTCTTTCTGTCCGGAAACAGCAATAATCTGTTCTTCATCTACCTGTTTCTGCATTGAAGAGATCATCTTCTCATGCAGCTGGGGCAGTACTGTTTCCAGTGTTCTGCTGAGTTCTTCCGCATCTGCACAATCCACGAACACATCACCATACTGCGGCAGTGCTGTTTCAAGTACATGCTTGTAATAGCGTGAAGCTACATATGCTTCTGAGAATTCCTTGTCTTTGCGGAGTACCTTACCAGCACCCTTACCGCCAAGTCCGTCCAGAACACCTGCCCATTCGATCGTTCTTTCTTCCTGCTTTTCTTCTTTTGCAGGTATTGTCTGAGAACCGTGGAAAGATGCATCCTCACCATGTTCTGCGACTAAATCAAGTGTGAAACTGTATGCCATTGTTTTCTCTCCTTCTCAATGATTCCCCTGAAGAGATGGATTCCTCTCTTCAGGGGAGAGTTATGTATTGTCAGATGCTGTTGCTTACGCACTGAGGAATGACGGACAGATCGGAAGGATCCATCGGACTGCCATCTTCAGAAGTGAAAGTCACAACCTGAGGCAGATACTTGGGCATTTCATCCCATGGATAGCTGTTCTTGCCGAAGACAAGCTGGAAGATGCGGACATTGCGCAGGTTTTCAGGTCCTACGAACTCTGCCAGCTGAGCAGAGAGTTCGTTCATGTCCTTTGCAATATAATCCGGAAGATATCTGTTATTCTCACGACGGGGATCATCCAGCTTATGTCCGCAGGAATCAGAGAGAGAGAAGAAGAGTACACGTCTCTTCTCGCCTTCTTCCAGAGGCTTGTACACACCGCTCTTGAAGACGTAGGAGTAAGCTTCAAGAATGGATTCAGGCTCATCACCACCGCCGGAAGGAGTAATACCTTCCAGATATCTGAGCAGCGCTTCACGCTGTTCAGGACCATCGGAGATCATGAACTTAGGACTTGTCGTGATCCAGTCGTTCTTGTCGTAGAAAGCATCACGATAAAGAATAACAGCAATGCTTAAGGCACCGACCTCACGCTTCTTTTCACCCAGTGCTTTAGCGATAGACTTATCACTTGTGGAAATGAATTCCTTGAAGTAGTCAGTAATGAAGTCAGTGGATCTTGTACCATCCACCAGGAAGTACATATCCACACTGGTTGTTACCACAACGGAATCAGTGATTGCTGTATGATCTTCGTATACCTGATCACCCTCAGAAGCTTCACCGCCGAAGAGCAGTTCTTCTACTTCGGCATCCGTAGGTGCGCCATACATTTCCTTATGGAGTTCTGCAGTTGTTTCCGGATATACCGGTTTTGTTGTCTTGTTCATCATTTGTTTTTAGTTTTCCTTTCTCATCGGGAACATCTCCCGTTCATATTTGAACATGCCCTAGGCACACGATTTTTTCGTGTACTTTTCAGGCATTGATTGTCATTGACAGATAGCCTGTACGATCATCGAAATACATACTGTATGTGCACTGGCGGAAGTGATCATAGAGAATATCGCTGAGTGTTCTGCGCAGATTCTTCGGCTTATATGCAAGCATGCATTCGAAATCACGGCAGCCGGTACTGATCAGGCGTCGAAGATCCTCTTCTCTGTGGACAACCTTTCCTAATCTGGTGAACCAGTTATCCTTGGAAACACGGAATCTCATTTCAAACTCAGGGGATAGCTCATATGTACCGGCAACATCCTTTTCGTTCATCAGCGCATGACTATGACGCAGACGGCCATTGCTCGACTTGAGATCTGCAGTCACATCCGCGTAGTAGTGATCACCGTTCAGCAGCACAACATTCCACGCATGCTTGCCCGGGCCTGTCAGTGTGTGGGCAATACCGCTGACAACGATGCATCCGATGCCCATGGCATTGAGCAGTATTTTGTATGTCTCGGCAATTCCCTGACATACGGCCTGATGACGAAGCAGCGGTCCGATGATGTTGTAGGATTCATCATTGATCAGCTTGTATGAACACTGCTGGGCCAGAGCGTCATGGACATATCCGGCTAAACCGATGCGATCACTGCGTCTGCAGTGCCGGTATGCCTCCTTGATCATCTTTCCTGCGGCCTGATCCAGTCTGAGAATGATACTGAGAGCTTCACGCTGTGACATGCGATATCTGATGAAGATTGTTCCGTTTCTGCCGATCGAATAGTTAATTGACTGCAGATAGAAGAACCAGGGCTGATCATTTGTAAATGCGTGATACACACGGTTCATATCTGCTGTACGGTCGGATAAGATCATGTCCGTCTGCACTGTCTCCTGCATATCACGAACACCCTGGAATAACAGGTCATAGATCTTCTGCTGCTTTTCTGTGAGCAGTGTGCGGTAATAGCCCTTTGCGACGGGCTTCAGATAAACTGCTGCGCTGTACATATTCATTTCATGTACCTCCTTTGCACAAGCATCATATCGGCCTATCCTGATACGTTTTTTTCTGCTGTTTTCGCACTAAAAAGCCCTCTGCAGTATTTATGCAGAAGGCAGTTTGTTCCTTCACTTCTTCTGTTTCATCCGCACTAAGCTTAGCAGCGGCAATTCAGTTGCAGCGAAGAGAATATGGAAGATCACAGCCGGCAGACCTAATGCTTTATATGTAATGAACATATATACTGCCAGACATCCGATCCTGATCAGAATGTATCTGACCGGCATTGCATCAGATGGAGAACCTGCGGTATCTATAACGGATTCATTCTTCTTTGAAGCGTGTTCCAGAAGGTTATAGAACACAATCGCAAGAACCGCACCGATCAGCAATGCGTGATTTGTCCTTGTAATAAGCAGATATGTATTCATGAGCATCCATGAATACATACCGTGCATCAGTTTCTGTACAGACGTATGATCCTCCTTCAGTGACTCTGCAGGTGCAGGTACTGAGCTCGAATCAATATCATTTCCCACTACTATCACCTCCTTTCCTTTTATACGTTGTTCAGTCATTCAGCTGAAAGTAAGGTCGATCACGACTATGATGAATATGATTCTTCATGATGAATTCATCTCTCCTTTTATTACCTGCAATTGTGCATCAGATGGCAAAGAAGCCGATCACTGCATGAAGCAGAATGGGGAAGAACACTGCAGGTGTATAGTTCATCACCTTAAGATCCGTCATCTTGATCAGACGGAAACCTGTTACCATAAGCAGGATGTTGCCAATGGCAGCCATATCACCGATTGCGGCAGGTGTTAATAAAGGTGTGAGGTAGTATGCCAGGCCTGCAAAGAAAGCCTGATAAAGGAATACGAAGATAGAGCTGAGAGCTACAGATGCTCCATATCCGATACCTGTGAAGAAAGAACATACTGCATCTAATGCACCCTTGGTAAGCATTGCGGAAGGGTCGTGATTCAGTACATTGGTGATGGGTCCTGTGATCGCTAAGGATCCGGATAAGCTGATAATGGTATAAGCCTTGATTCCCTCTACGTTGACCTTAAACCCGGGAATCTTCTTCATAAATCGGGAAAGTTCAGCTGTGAGTGTGTGAAGCTTTGCGTCTACATCGAAATAGTGTCCGACAGCTGCACCCAGAATGATTGAAATAATGCATACAATTGCGTTCTCTGCGGAAGAAATACCGGGAATGCTTGCAAGCAGGCATGCAAGTCCGATTGCACGGTACATCAGGTTTTCTACATTCTCAGCAGTCTTTGCGTCCATCTTAAGGGCACGAATAGATACAGCTCCAAGGGTTGCACCGATAATAATGCATGTCATGTCGATTAAAGTGCCATTCATTTAGAAATACCTCTCTTTCTTGTCCGTACTGTTTGTTAACTACTTGGTACATCTACAATTCTATGAATGGCTTTCGCTCGGTTTTTTTGCCTGTTTTTGCGGTACCTGAGGATACAAAAACAGGTACCTCACACATTTCTGCGCGAAATACCTGAAGAATCTCTATGCTGACATCAATAGTAAAAGAGAAAACCAGCACCATATGGCACTGGTTGCGCTCAATTTGCAGCTGCTGAATTAACTATTCATTAGTGAATAAGCATTAGCAAGCCTCATCAGTATGAATATCAACGTGACCAGAATGACCCCAAACAGATTCAGAAGCTTCATCTACCCATCTATCTGTATGTTCATCATAGTGGCTGTCATAGGAATTCATATACTGATCCTGAGCCTGGTATTCTTCAAATAATGACATAACTTCCTCCTTTCTTTTCAAATGTAATATTGTGATCATATTTCAGATTCTGTAGTATTTACTGCTCAATGGAAATGTATTCTGCATACACCCATTCTGAAGACCCGATTCTATACCATTTTCCGTTAGACGCATCGTATCCAGTTTCATAAATCCGAACTCGATCTCCTGAATTAAGCTTTCGTATTACCGTTTCTTCATTCGTTACATCACAGTTCGGAGAAGGTCTCACATTCAAGTGGAAACCGTTTGTTCCAGTAACAATTCCGTAAATTTCTACTGATTCCTGAGTTGAATAAGCGGAAGTATTATCAATAGGCATAGAAACAACTGGTTCTCTTGAATAAACATCAGTTTGCTTTCCGGAAGATGGGTTAATAAATCCGGTTATTGACCAGGTAAAAACTAAAAACATAATTACCCAGAATTCAAAGATATGTCTCTTTCGACCTCTGCGTGCAGCTTCAAACATTCGAGGCGTAGGATGGTAAAAAATGTACATATTATGACTTCTTGGTAATTCCTTTTCTGTAGGAATATATATCAATGGGTGGTCACATTTTGTACAATATGCAGAGCCATAATTCCATGCACCGCATTTGGGGCAGACTTTGAATCCAATCATAACTCACTCCTCATTTACAGATGTTCGCATAAATTATTACGCCCTTTTATCCAAGGTTTTATCTGCCGATACACATACGGATTAAGAACAGTCTTAAGCGTTTTGTCATCTAATGCACAGATCTTCTCTAACTCAGCATTCACATATGAATATACGCCTTTTATAACATCACACATAAACTCATTCGGCTTTGCCACACTGCCTGCTGATAGTGCAGAACTATTGCATCCACCTGCACAATATCCAAATACTTCACAGTTTTCTTTACAGTACTTTCGTCTTTCAATTGCCA
>JAZUHS010000121.1:0-7245 GCA_045641845.1 Bulleidia sp.
CTGATCACGCTTTCGGTGATATTCGTCGTACGGCGCATCACCGTTGAGATCGGATATCCGCTCTCTCTGCCCTGTTCCAGAGAAACCTGATCAGAGGCAAAGTGAATACGGAAGTCCGGAATGTCACCGGGGTCATCATAAAGATGTCTGAGCAGAGCTGTATACTGATCGCGTATCTTCAGGAAGAGCTCTTCCTTGGATATGCCGTCATTATCAATAAGTATGTTCCAGTAGTTTCGCATATAGTACCTGCAGGGCATAAACCCTATTTCTACTAATGATTATAATCTGACAACAGCGTTTGCACCATTGCAATAATCACAATCATAAACAGAGAAAAAGACACCTGCAGTACAGATGTCTTCGTAAAGCTTATTCAATGAATGCCTTCAGTCTTCTGGATCTTGTCGGATGCTTCAGCTTGCGCAGCGCCTTGGCTTCGATCTGACGAATACGTTCACGTGTAACGCCGAATTCTCTGCCGACTTCTTCCAGTGTTCTGACACGTCCGTCTTCCAGACCGAATCTGAGAATCAGAACCTGTCTTTCACGATCTGTCAGATCCATCAGAGCTCTGCGGATTTCTTCCTTGAGGAACTGTCCGTCAGCGAACTGATCAGGCTTTACAGCACCATCATCTTCGATGAAGTCGCCCAGATGTGTATCTGCTTCTTCACCGACAGGTGTTTCCATGGATACCGGATCCATGGCGATTGTCTGAATTTCACGTACCTTCTTGGCTGTCATGCCTTCCATACGGTCAGCGATTTCTTCAGGAGAAGGATCTCTGCCCAGTTCCTGTACCAGCTGACGCTGAATACGTGTCATCTTGTTGATGGTTTCAACCATATGTACAGGAATACGGATTGTTCTTGCCTGATCGGCAATCGCTCTTGTAATCGCCTGTCTGATCCACCATGTTGCATAAGTGGAGAACTTGAAGCCCTTGCTGTAGTCAAACTTTTCCGTAGCCTTAACCAGACCAAGGTTGCCTTCCTGAATCAGATCCAGGAACAGCATGCCTCTGCCGACATATTTCTTGGCAATGGAAACAACCAGACGCAGGTTGGAGGAAATCAGCACATTGCGTGCTTCCTCATCCCCGGCTTCGATACGCTTGGCAATCGCAAGTTCCTGTTCCTGTGTCAAGAGCGGAACCTGACCGATTTCCTTGAGGTACATTCTGACAGGGTCTGTCAGATTAATATTTACACCGCGATTGTTCATCAGTGTACTCATCTGAATATCAGTGAGTTCACCTTCACCATCCATGTCATCGTCTCCGGAATCTCCTCCAGCTTCCTCGAGTTCTTCCTCTACATCGTCATCTTCGGAGATATCGATGTTCTCTGCTGTGAACCAGTCCCAGAGCTTATCCATGTCTTCATCCGAAAGGCTCAGGTGATTTAATGAATTGAGGACGTCGCTCTCGTAGAGGATTCCATCCTGTCTGAATACTTCCCTGTAATCTTCCTTCAGTTCATCAAGAGTTTTGTACTCTTTTCTACCGTCCAGTACCTTGAAGGGTGTAATGGATGCTCCCTTCATACTGCTCATACCATTGAGTTTGTTTTTACCGGGCATTTTAAAGACTCCTTTCACTCTCTTACACATGACCAAAAAAAGCGAAATCATGCGTTTATAGATCATAACCTACACAACAGTCGTTTTCAAGCAGACTTACGCGAAAAATCGAATTTCTGCCTCTGTTTGCGATCTCCTTTGCGCAGAGAAAACAGCAACTGCGGCGGGTTTCTGCCAAGTCTGCCCAAAGCAGCAAAAAGACTCCCCGAAGGCACATTGCCGATGAGCATATGCATGCCTGAAGATTCATAAGCAATATGCCAGGGAGTCGGATAAGCAGATTCACACAGAAACTGATAGTCTTTGTGTTTACGTACATTCTAGAAACAGCAAAGACTGCCCGCAAGCCCCCCAGGGGGATAAAACTTATGTGTATATCAGTACATTTTGAACTGATGAAAAAGAAAAACGGAAGTCTGCTTCCGTCCTGCTGCATCAGATCAGTTTATCAATCGCATCTACAAGATCATGGATTGCTTCCGCATCCCCTGCTGTTACCGCGTCGACCATGCAGTGTTCAATGTGATCCTTCAGGATCACCTTGCCGGTCTTTTCCAGTGCCGAGATTACCGCTGCCAGCTGCACAAGAACTTCCGAGCAGTCATCGCCGTTTTCGACCATGCGCTTGACCTTATCGAGATGACCGATCGCACGGGCCAGCCGGTTGATGACAGCCTTCTGGTTGGGATGTACATGGTTATGTGTATGCGGTACACCATGGGCATGCATCCAGGCATGATCATGTACTTCTTCACTATGGGCATGATGTTCGTGCTCTTTGATTTCGTCCATCTCTTTTACTCCTGCACACGATTATAGCATCAAAATATAGATTGAATGAAACCGAATGCTTTAAGGAAAGAACCTGCACATTCATGCAGGTTCTGTGTAATTACTGTAAGGAAACCTTCTTGACCAGCTTGCCGATCAGGACATAGCGGGCGTCATTGAAGTCATAGGAACATGTAGACAGAAGCATCATCTTGTTTCCGGGCAGAATCTTCTCGTCAGACTTGAATGTAGAAGAACCTGTAAAGATTGACAGGTAGCCGTTGAGGTCTGCTTCATCTGCGAAGTTGAACTGCACATAGTCAGCGGAACCGGAAATGGTTCTGCCTGCGACCGGATACATGTACCACTTGCCATCAAGTGTTGTGATCTCAATGACCTTATGTGTCTTGTAGTATTCGGGATCCTTGTAGTTTTCAATATCCGCAAACATAGCGCCATCCTTCATATGATGACCATACAGAACTGTATTGGTATCTACGAAAGGTTCAGGGGCACGGGCATCGATAAAGACTGTACCGTAGCGGTTATTGGAACCGTCAAAGGTATGTGTCAGATAGTATTCATTATCAGCCGCAAGGACAAAGGGATAATCGATATTGGAGTCTTCCAGATGAATCCAACCGTAGACATCGGAATTGATCTTGGCCAGCTGTTCAAAGTCAACAACCTGTTCCTTTTCATCATCCTCCGTATCCTGCTGTCTGACATTCTCTCTGAACTTGTCATACAGGGAATTGCCGACATTGTTTTCATGCAGTCCTGCCCAGAGCAGGTAGCCGGATACAGCTGCCACAATCAGTGATACGACAATAACGCCGTACGCTGCATAGCGCGCAGCCTTTTTCATTCTTCTCTTTTTCTTCTTTGCCATAACAGCACCTCATTTATCTACCGTCATAAACCATTATATACTTACTCACACCATTTGAAAGCACCGCATGCTTCACGGCTTTCAAACCCACTGCCGTATACTTTGCCATCTTCAGATCCGAGTCTGTTTCCAGAATGCACAGGAGTTTCTTTTCCCTTGCCAGTTCCATCGGTTCATTCAGGAGCTTTCTGAAGACACCGGTATGCTGAAACTGTTTTGCCACACAGACCAGAAAGACATCCACATAATCCTTTTCATGCTTATAGGTTTCTTCATAGTCCACCCATGCATTCATCGGTTCGACAAAGCGCGAAATCTTAGTACCGGGAATCAATGCCATGATTTTCAGCGATTCATAGGTCTTCAATAACCAGGACGCCGCTTTCTTCTTTGTCCAGTAAATCATAAACCCCTTTTCCTGTTCGTCATTCTTAAGAATATAGAAACCTTTGGCCCGCATGCCCAGTTCCACAATGCAGCCGAAGTAGCGGATCAGCTCGTTTCTTGTAAAAGGACCGGGATATGCACCGGGTTCACTGATGAAGGCATCAACGATCAGCTCTGCATAGCGCTGTGCATCTTCAGGACTGTATTTTGTGATTCTGACAATTTCATCCATACGCGAGTATTATAAAGCAAATTAAAAGCATCGGATACTCCGATGCCGATGTACATGAGCTGCCGAACATGTACGACGGATTTTCGTTAAGAAAATCAGAATCTCATTTCACTGATGATCTCGTTGATTTCATCAAGTGACAGACTGGAAGTTCCGTAGTCTCTGGATTCATCTCTGTCTTCAAGCAGAAATGAACCGGATGTGATCTGTTCTTCTCTTTCTTCCTGCATAGCGCACCTCCCGAAATTCCGCTGTTTATGTTACCGCCTCAATTCAGTGGATAAAACCCTTGAAATCCTCTCTATTTATGCTTGGTTCACTTAATTTCGAAAGATTAAGCGTCGATTTTCAGCTGCAGAATATCCTGATAGAAGACACTGAATTTATCGAATATCACTTTTTGACGTAACTGATCGACTTTTCTGATCTTGCCGGTATATGTTCTGATCCTGCCGCCTTCCTTGCGATCATCTTCTTCAAAATATTCGATGAAGACATTTAAACTTCGTCCTTCTTCACTGATCAGCATGCGCAGCGCTTCATCGATGGCTGCGATCTCTTCCTCGCTCAATTCTGCTTTGGAATCGGTCAGCCTTGCTGTCTCACTGATCTTTTCATCAAAGCCGGTCAATGCTGCAAATGGAGCAAACTGCGCTGCACGTTCAGAAAGAGACATATGTCTTCTGACACGGCTGCCTTTCCAGTCATAATCAATCAGATCATCATAGCGATGTTCGTCATTGTAATCCTTTGAGACTGTTCTCATGCCTTATGACCTCCTACCTGCCTGCTGCGAAGAATGGTCGTGGCTCCTTCCTGCAGATCACGTACCTTGATGACGGATGTCTTGCCGAATCTGGCACGGATGGCATTGATCGCCTCCTGTGCCTTCTTTTCCTTTGCTGTTTCTTCCAGACGCTTCTTCATTTCCGCTTCTTCTCTGTCATTATCTTCAAACAGAGAATCCTGACGTATGATCATCGAGGACAGTGCTTCCTTTTCGTTCTTTGTATGCAGCATGGCTACATTGACACGTCGGATCGAAAGACGATCATTGACCAGACGCTCATATAAAGCCATCAGAGCATCCGTAATCTTACGGGACGAAGAAGTATACCCGCCAAGCTTTTCACTGCCGTGGACAGCCTTAGGAAGCGTTCTGCCGTAGAAGTCTGTGGTAACTTCTCCCTTGTACGCATCCTCTTTCTGCAGATTTTCAATATCATAGCCGACATACAGCACGACCTGATCACACATCAGCTTCTGCATTAACAGCTTCTGGGCAAGATCATCCGCCATCTCACGGACAATGATTCTGCCTTCCTCATAGCTGTAGGGTCTGGTCAGTACCTGACCGCTGCCAAGACTTTCACTGGCAGGACGAAAGGATTTGATCGCTTCCATGGTACAGGGTTCGATTCCCCAGGCATGATCAATCAGCAGTTCTGCATTGATGCCGAACATCCTGTAGAGAAGATCCTCATTGTAGTAATCGGTAATGGAACCAAGCGAGCATCTGGCAATGTCTCCCATCGTCAGAATACCTTCCTCCTGCAGTCTTTTCGCAATGCCGCGTCCGACTCTCCAGAAGTCAGTCAGGGGCTGATGTGTCCACAGTGTCCGGCGGTATGTCTCTTCATCCAGATACGCAATACGTACACCATTCTCATCCGCAGGAATATGCTTGGCAACAATGTCCATGGCGACCTTGCAGAGATAGAGATTCGTGCCAATGCCGCCGGTAGCGGTAATACCTGTTTCTCTCAGGATGTCATGAATGATTAACATAGTCAGATCATGTGCACTCATGCGATAGGTATTCAGGTAGGACGTCACATCAGCCATGATCTCATCAATGGAATAGACATGAATATCTTCCGGTGCTAAATAACGCAGATAAATCTCATAGATTCTCCGGGAGTATTCCATATACAGGGACATACGCGGTTCCGCCGCAAGGAAGTCCAGCTTCAGATAAGGATCACTGTTCAGCTCATCCGCTTCCGTACTGGAACCACGGAACTCCCTCCAGCCGATGGCGCGCTGACGTTCACGGTTGATCTCATTGACTCTTTTACGCACTTCAAAAAGACGTGCTCTGCCGCTGATGCCGTATGCCTTCAAAGAAGGCGATACAGCAAGACAGATCGTCTTATCGGTTCTCTCTTCATCCGCGACAACAAGATTGCTTGTAAGAGGATTCAGACCCCTTTCCTGGCATTCTACTGAAGCATAGAAGCTTTTCAGATCAATTGCGATATACGTTCTTCTGCGTTCCATGTACTTATTATACCAAAACAATATAAAAACGCCTGTCTATGCAGGCGTACACTCAGCCAAGAATCTTTTCAAAGGCAAGACGGGGATCATTGTCTTCTTCGACATAGATGATGCCGGTATGCGTAAAGCCCATGCTGTTGAGCACTTTCTGCATGACCATGTTGTCACCATGTGTATCACTATGTGATCCAATGTCATGGCCATTGTTTGCTAGTTCCTGGAATTTATCCCAGTTTGGATTCCAACCAGTCACTACATAGAATGTGGCTCTGTATCCATAGTCTTCAAATGTTGGAGCGATATACTCATAATCCGATGGTGCTCCATCATCAAAGGTAAAGGACGCAGCTGCCTGCCGCCAGCCTTCCCACATTGCGATTTCTGCTTTTGGTTCACTCGTGCCCGCTGCAAATACAGCCCCAGGCATCATAGCGACCAAAATCAGCACGCTTAATAAAATAGACCCAATACGTTTTGCTTTCCTCATAGCATAATACCTCCCAATTTTTTATCCTATTTTATAAGATTTTATTGTGAAAGTATATGATCATTTTTGATAAATTTCATATTTTTTTGTAACAAATTGCTTGAATTTCATCTTCAATGGTTTACTTAGCCACTTGATTCTCTCGCAGATAGTCTAATACCTCATGCAGTGATGGAAAGATGTAAGCAGCAAGCTGTCTCATCTCGTCCGTAGGCTGTGCCAGATCCGGTACCATGATTGCCTTCATCCCAGCGGCATGAGCCGAGCGAATCCCATTGTAGGAATCTTCAATTGCATACGCCATCGTAGGATCAACCCCAAGCTCTTTACAAGCTAGCAAAAAGATTTCTGGATCTGGCTTACTCTTTGTGACCATATCTCCACAGACCACCACATCGAAGTAGTCATATAAGCCACCTTCCTTTAATTCCCGCACAACCACTTCACGCCGTGTAGAAGATGCCAGTGCAACCTGATATCCATTTTGCTGCAGATATTCTAGCAGTTGTTTCACCCCAGGTTTCTGTGGCAGTTGCCCATCCTTTGCTCTTTCATGAAAAAGCGCTGATACCTGAGCTTTATATTCCTCATAAGGGAAATCTACGCCATAAC
>JAZUHS010000122.1:0-8772 GCA_045641845.1 Bulleidia sp.
GAAGGTGGAGTAGTTATAGAAACCTGCCTTCTTGCAGAAACGCTTTAATGTAGAAGCGGATACATTGAGCAGGGCAGCGGTCTGTTCCAGAGAAGCTGTTTCAATGAATTTCATATTCTGCAGGATCCCGCGGGCCAGTTCCTTGATGGATTCGTCGAAGTGAATGCCGTTGACGATATTTAACAATACAATAATCACGAATTGTCTCATGCCTAATACTATAGCACAGAAACAAAATGAGACAAAAAGAAAGGAAATGCAGTCATTTCTGCATCTCCTTGTATATCAGAGAGTAATTGTGCGGGAAGAAGAACCGATACGTCCGCCTGCGGTTGTGATTGTCAATACAGTACCGGCAGGAGCACGTACGACCCAGGTGACCTTCTTTTCCATTGCCTCTGCAGGCATTTCCATCGGACCGCGGGGGTTATTCATACCTCTGATGCAGCCATGACCTGCAAGATGTCCGATTTCCTGGCTCTTCTTGCCGGTGATGATTTCAGCACCTTCCAGTGTTACTGTCAGAGGCTTGAGCTTTCTGTTCTTGAGACCTTCCTTGAATACATAGGTAGGCATGAAGCCGGTATTGGCTGCGATCACATCAACCTTGTATACACCTTCCGCAATCTGTTCAACAGTGGTCTGATCCATGTTGATCAGAGGCAATGTACGGATTTCACGGAAGTAGAAGTTTACATGCTTCTTCAGTTCCTGAAGCAGGAAGGGGATCGGAGGATTCTGGCAGATGAACTTGTAGTCAAAGCCGCCGATTTCCACTTCACCAAGCTGGGGATGTTCGAACTTTGTCCAGGGCTTGAAGTAAGAACTGCAGTCATTGTCATCCAGCCACTTGATGATCTTATGCATATCTTCTTCCTGTTCCTCATCACTCAGACGTACAGGCGGATACTGTTCATGTGTACCGGCGCGTCTGTTGAGATCCCAGCATTCAATCGTTAATGCCGGAATACCGAGGATGAAATGACAGAAGTCGTCGAAGCCGCCGTAAGTGACATCATCATTGGGATTGCAGTATTCATCATGTACGTTCAGTACCGGATATCCGCTTTCTTCATTGGCCAGTGAACCAAGCTTCTTGTAGATGGCAATATCCTGCGCATCACATTCACTGCGGCTCTTGAAGCCGGGTGTATAAAGAATCTGACCGCCGGAAGTATGCATATCTACAACGGAACAGATATTCATATGATTCATCAGATAAACGGCATTGGCTTTGGTTTCCACAGAGGAAAGGGGATAATTACCGGCACCTCTTTGTGAATCCTCAGGTTCCCATCCGATCGGATAGTTGCGGTTGAAGTCATTGCCGAACTTTGCCGGTGCTTCCTTGATATTCATACCGTCGTAGTCCTGAATCAGACCTTCGGAATAAACATGGTAGAATGTGCCTTCATCATCGTCCGGTTTTCTTCTGACCATGACACGGGGATCATCTTCACTGATCTTCCAGATACCGCTGGGAGACTTCACACGCATCTTGCGGATGACACCGTCCTTGTCAATATCTTCCGGCTGCAGACCTGCCATCGGTTCTTCGTAGGGGTAATATGTGTTGACGCTGCGTACGGTATACGGTGTTGTCAGAACATATTCGGAACCGTCCGGTGAAACGCGGGGGCATGCATAGACTGTATATTTCTTCAGGATATTCTGTACTTCAGGGGAATCGATGTTAGTGAAGAAGGTATCCAGGAAGTACATGATGACCATGGAACCTGTTAATTCACCGGCATGGATATTGCCTTCGACATAATAGCCGGGCTTGTCTTCAAAGTCGCCTGTTTCAGGATCAGTCATCTTGATCAGCAGAATATCTCTGCCTTCTTCCGTTGTACCGGTCACTTCAAGACGGCAGTACTGCGGATACTGTTCGGCATACTTCTTCAGCTGAGCAGTGATCTCTTCATACAGATAATAATGATCGTAAGTATTGGTTACGTTTTCTGTCAGTTTCATAGCGAAACTCCTTTCTTGCATAGTCAATGATACCCCATCTATGGATGGGGTATGCATTCATATGCTTAATCGAGATTCTCGCCGTTGGAAGCGATGACCTTTTTATACCAGTAGAAGGAATCCTTGCGATAGCGGTTCAGTGTACCGCTGCCGTCATTGTCCATATCGACATAGATGAAACCGTATCTCTTTTCCATTTCACCGGTACCGCCGGATACCAGGTCGATGCATCCCCAGGAAGTATAGCCCAGCATTTCGACACCATCTTCCTCGATGGCCTTCTTCATCTGGATAATATGATCACGGGTGAATTCGATGCGGTAGGGATCATGAACCTTGCCATCTTCAGTCAGAATATCCTTGGCGCCAAGACCGTTTTCAACAACCATGATCGGCAAGCCATAGCGGTCCCAGATCTTGTTGAGAACGATGCGGAAACCTTCCGGATCGATTGTCCATCCCCAGTCGCTTTCTTTCAGATAGGGATTCTTCAGACCTTCCATGCGATTGCCATCGGTTGTCAGATATTTCTCGGGATGTGCTGCAACGGGGAAGGAGTGGTAATAAGAACAGCTGTAGAAGTCAACTGTACCGTTCTTCAGCAGTTCATCATCACCTGCTTCCTTGATGAGTGTGATGCCCTTGCGTTCCAGTTCCTTCAGCTTGTAGCTGGGATATGTGCCTCTGCACATGACATCGCCATAGAACCACAGAACATCTCTTTCCTTATCCAGACATGCCTGCACATCTTCCGGTGCACATGTATAGGCATAGAAACCCTGCTGCGCCATCATCAGACCGATCTTGTTGGTCGGGTCAATACGATGCCCGATTTCTACCGCTTTGGCACTGGAAATGAACATATGATAGAACATCTGTTCTCTGTTCTGAATGTTTGTGGAAGCTTCATGAATGCCGTTGATGATATAGATGCCGCCCATGTTGATTTCATTGATGGTCAGCCAGTAATGAACCAGTCCTTTATAGCGGGTGAATACTGTCTCCACATACTTTGCAAAAGCATCGACGGTATGGCGGGAAACAAAGCCGTCATATTCATTGGCCAGATGTACCGGGCAGTCGAAATGATGCAGGGATACCAGCGGTTCAATACCGTACTTTCTGCATTCTCTGAAGATATTCTCATAGAACTGCAGGCCTTCTTCATTGGGTGTATCTTCATCGCCTGTCGGATAGATGCGGGTCCAGTTGATGGACATGCGGAAGAGTTTGAAGCCCATTTCGGCAAACAGGGCAATATCTTCCTGCCAATGGTGATAGAAGTCGGTTGCGATATGAGAGGGGTAGTAGGTATCAGGATCAATGATCGGAACAGCACCGGCGGGAACATCCGCAAATGCCTTGTTTTCAATGACTGTACCGTCCTTGAGCTTCAGAAACAGACGGCGGGGAATGTGGTTTCTGCCATCACCGCCGGTGATGACATCCGCCAGGGCAAGACCTTTGCCGCCGGACAGATATCCGCCTTCATACTGATTTGCGGCAGTCGCACCGCCCCATAAAAAGTTCTTCGGGAATGCCATGATATGTGTTCTCCTTTGTGGTTATGGTTATAGTATAGTATGTGCGCACGGAGGTGTTTATGGAAGATATGAATCAGAAGACAAAAAGTTCATTTATTACAGAACTGAAACTGACCGGTTATGCTGAAATCGGTGAACTGAAGGTAGAAAGAATCAGTGAACATGTATACCACATGGATGAAGCAACGAAAGTATGTCCTGCCGGCATGCTCAGAGAAGAAGATGATCCTGCTTCCTTCAATAATCCTTCTTCCATCTACTTTGTGGAAGAAGACAATGAACTTCTGATGATCGACTGCGGCAATCTGCCGCAAACCGGTTCCGGACGCGAGCGTGATGCCAGACTGATCATGGAGGCGATGACTGCGGGAAGATCATTGACAATTGCCCTGACACATGGTCATGGTGATCATGTCGGTCTGATGATGAATCCTGAAGTAATGAAGAACATCCCCGTCAAGGCTGTCTATATCGGCAAAGAAGATCTGACAGATGCGAAGGACCTGTTCATCTTTGGTGAAACTGCCTGCGCTCCTTATCGGAAGGTTACCCATACCTTACGTCATGGCGATACCTTCATGATCGGCAGACATACCTATACAGCCATCGGTGTACAGGCTCATACCCTCGGGTCTATCCTGTTCTTTGAACCGGAACAGAAGCTGTGTTTCTGCGGTGATGCGATCGGTTCCGGCTATGTCTGGCTGTTCTGGCGCAAGCAGCGCAATCCGCTGGAAATCATGGAGGAAAGTCTGACAGAGGCAGAGAAGATACTGGAGAAATGTCCGGATGTCAGACTGCTGGGCGGCCATCGCTGGCAGCAGTTCTTTCTCGGCAATCTGAATCGTCCTGAGGAAATGGATCTGAACTATCTGCGTGACATGCGTCAGGTTCTTGCCGGCATTCATACAGGGGCTTCCCTGTCGATTCCCTATGATGAAAAGGAAGGTGGCATAACTGTTTTCCGCCGTGGCTGCAGAGCGATGATCGATACCTGGCCCGAATACGTTGACAGCTTCAGAAAAGAACAGAAATAACTGTACGAAAAACATCACAGGAAGTATCATTTCTTCTTGAGTAAAGAGGTAATAAAAATGGCACAGAGAATTACAGGACATACTGAACTCATCGGACTGATTGCCAAGCCGATTCGTCACAGCAAATCACCGATGATGCACAATACAGCATTTGAAGCACTGGGACTGGATTATGCTTATCTTGTCTTTGAAGTAGACAATGAAAATCTGGAACAGTCTGTACAGGGATTAAGAGCACTGGGTGTTCGCGGCTTCAACATTTCCATGCCTAACAAGCATGCCGTCATGCAGTATCTGGATGAAATCCTTCCTGCCGGTTTGCTTTGTCAGGCTGTCAATACAGTCGTCAATGACAATGGCCGTCTGATCGGTACCAATACCGATGGTCTTGGCTGGGTGATGGCCTGCCGTGAAGCAGGTGTGGAACCTGCGGGAAAGAAGATCGTACTGTTAGGTGCAGGCGGTGCAGCGACAGCGATTGCCATGCAGCTGGGGCTGGAAGAGGCAGGGGAAATTGCCATCTTCAATCGTGATGACAGCTTCTATGAACATGCTCTGGAGAATGCGGAAAAGCTGAATACACAGACAAAGACGAAGGCACATGTACATCATCTGGAAGATCTTGAGGATCTGAAGCAGAGCATTGCCGCATGTGATATTCTGATTGATGCGACCAGTGCCGGTTTCGGTGATCAGAAGGAACTGAATCTGATTCCTGATCCTTCCTATCTGCCTGCGCATGTATTTGTCGCAGATGTTGTCTACTCTCCGGCAGAAACACCTTTCCTGAAAATGGCAAAGGAAGCAGGCTGTGCGAATATGAACGGCATCGGCATGATGCTGTATCAGGGTGCAGCTGCCTTCAAGATGTGGACCGGCGAAGAGATGCCAGTGGATGAAGTAAAGAAAGTGATCTGATCAATGATCTATGATAGACTCTGCACTTGTCTGCAGAGTCTTTTTCATATGCAGGGAAAGGAGAAAATATGCGTTACTTTACAAAAACGGAAAAACTGCTCTGGTGTACATCGGTAACGATGGTTGCCCTTTCTTTTCTGCTTTTTGACCGCAGCAGCTATCTGACTTTGACTGCTTCTCTGATCGGGGTTACAGCATTGATCTTTCTGGCCCGCGGCAATCCGATCGGACAGATGCTTACGATTGTATTCTCATTGCTGTATGGATGGATCTCGTGGACCTTTCAGTATTATGGAGAGATGGTAACGTATCTTGGCATGACGATGCCGATGGCCGTGCTGGCGCTTGTTTCCTGGCTGATGCATCCCTACAAAGGCAATCGCTCGGAAGTTGCGGTCAATCGGGTCAGTCCAGAGGAATATATATTTCTCTGCTTTCTCAGTACTGCCGTAACCATTGTGTTCTACTATATCCTGCGTTATTTCCATACTGCCAATCTTCTGTTCAGTTCCCTGTCGGTGACAACCAGCTTTGCGGCTGTCTATCTGACGTTCCGCAGGAGTCCGTATTATGCAGTCTGCTATGCCTGCAATGATGTGATTCTGGTGATTCTATGGACCTTGGCATCCTTTCAGTCCCTGTCGTATGTATCCGTAGCAGTATGCTTTACAGCTTTTCTGTTCAATGATCTCTATGCCTTTATCGCCTGGAAGCGTATGGAAAAGCGGCAGAGCATGCAGGACAATGTATCCTCTCATACTTAGGAAGATATCTGTCTTCCTTTTTTTCACAGCATGTTGCTGATAATATATTGGCAATAAGAGGTTATCTATGAGTGCATTAATCTGTCATCCCGACTGGAATCCGGAAGTGAAGAAGGCATTGAATGACTTTGTTCTGCGTTATGGCCATCAGAGCAGAGATTATGATCCTTCCGCTTATATTGTCAGTGATTCCGATAATACCATTTCCATTTTTGACGTTGAACATCAGCGTGCTGCCTATCAGCTTCAGAACATGGCTTTTGCCATTGTTCCGGAAGATCTGCAGGAAGTTCTGCTAAGCGGTCTGTCAGATCCTGATCTGCCGTATGTCGGCGGTACATTGGATAAGCAGCCCCATACCTATCGTGAGTGGACGCAGGATATCACAGATTCCTACAGCGTTCTGTACAGAACATACGGTCCTTTCACACCTGCCGGCTTAAGTTCTGAAAGGGAGAAGGAAGTACAGCAGAATCCGTACTGGCTGGCTTTTGCCTCCAAGATGCGGCAGATGTACAGTCTTGTCACAAAGCGTGAGGATGGCAGAGTATCCTGTCCCTGGCTGCTGTACTGGCTGCAGGGAATGAGTGAGGAAGAAGTCTATCAGTTAGGTGTACGTTCCCATACCCGCTACAGCAAAGTACCTACATCCATTGAAACATGGACGACACCTGCAGAACTGGCGGGACGGATCGGTGTGGTGGAATGCTGCTGGACGGCCGGGGTACAGGTAACTGAGAACATGAAGGAAATGTTCCGTGTCTTCCATGAAAACGGCATCAAGGTCTGGGTATGTTCCGCTTCCGGTACCGATACGATCAGAGCGGCAATTGATGTCTTCGGTCTGCATCCGTATGTGACGGGTCTTCTGGCGATGACGGTAGTGATCAAGGATGGTGTATATACACATGCATACGATTATGAAAACGGCTGTGCATGGTTATGCATGGAAGATGGCAGCTGGCAGCGTGACAGTATTCCTACATGCAATGAAACACAGGGTGCAGGCAAGACTGCATCGATTCAGAATGTTCTCTGCACGCGCTATGGGCATGGGCCGCTGGCAGGCTTCGGTGATTCTTCCGGAGACTTTTCCTTCTGCACTTCCTTTGCGTCCATGAAGATGATGATTGTCTTCAATCGTGCCGATCGTACTGTGCGTGACGGCGGCGGTCTGCTGGCTGAGCTGGCTGTATATCAGGCTGATGTTCTGGGCTATGATCTTAAGACAGCAGATGATCATAACGATATTCTCTATGTCCTGCAGGGCAGAGATGAAAACAATATGCGTACGCTTCGCAGCAGCCGCAGAACCCTTCGTTATGGTGAAAGTGAAGAGAAGCTGTTTGCGGATGAACGCAATGTATGCATTCTGCAGAAAATGACAGAAGCAGAAATGACAACGGAAGAAATACTGCAGAAGTATTCTGCTGTCACTGAGGATGAAGAACTGGGCTTTGCGTATGGATTCCTAACGGAACCCTGTGCATATCGAAGCCTGAAATAGGGAGGTAACAAAGATGATCCGTATCATTCACGATTTTCAGCCCCGCGGCTTTCGCAAGCTGAAGGGCTATGGCAGAACCGATCACTTTGATCCTAAGCATACCGGCAAGTGGGACAGTTTTCGTACAGTGAAATATACTTCACCATTGCTGAACGGGTGGCTGCTGGCTGCAGGCGTGCTGTTACTGATCGCTGCTATGGGCTGGTATTCCTGGAATGCAAAACAGCTGTATCTTGCACCGATGGTGCCGCTGTTGTTCGGCTACTGGCTGGTGTTAAGAAGCAGTGACTGGCATTTCTCGGAAAGCGGAAGACTGTTCGGAAATATCTTTATTCTCTATGCCTGGAAACAGATTCTCTTTGTGCTGATGGCAATGACCAGCGGCAGCTTCCGCAGGGAACTGTCCGGCGGTATTGTGTGGTTCGGCATGGCGATTGCGGCTTTACTGATCGTGGCAGGTATGTTTGATCTGAAGAGGGAAATGCAGAGCGGTTTTGTCTGTGCGGTAGATACCATTGCCATGGCCGGTCTCTGGTTTGTATCTCTGCGTCCGAAACAGAATCTGACACTGCTGTATCTGACCTTCGGGGCTATGGCTGCAGCAGCTGTCATCAATCTGATCTTCACCTTTGTGTCCGCTTTGATTGCAAATAAAGAAGAACGTGCCAACATCGGCCGCTATCTTCTGCATATGCTCATCGGCTGTATTCCTCTGGTACTGGCATATGTGCTTGCTCCGATACTTGGCAGTACAGCTGCTTCTTTGCTGTTCTATGTGCTGCTGGCTGTTATTGCCATGGCAGCGATGTGGCCCGGCAGTGTACCGCGTCTTTGCCGCAGAGCAGTGCTGATGCCTTTGGCACTGGTCATGTTCTATACCTATGCCTTTGTCTTCTGGAATGCTGTCAGTGCTTCCGAATCTCTGCAGGGAACCATGCGCTTTATTCATCGCTTCATTACAGGACCGCTGCCGATTCCTTCAGCTGTCACTGAAGCTGCAGGCATCATCAATACGACTGTGCATG